>CALGJS010000203.1 GCA_937927835.1 uncultured Saprospiraceae bacterium
TGGCAACGCATGGTTTGTGGACGAATATAAAACCGTCGCAAATGCCGATGCAGAAATCGGAGCATTAGGCAATCTTGATCCTCGAAAAACAGCAGTCGTTCGAGAAAGCGAAGCAGCCAAATTATCTGGCTTAACGATCACACCAAATCCTGCGGATAATATTCGACTAACGAGTTATCATCCAGCTAAAATGGCGTATGAATATACCGCTAGTCAAGAACGGTTAGCAGTCTTTTCTGAAATCTATTATCCTGAATCAAAAGGGTGGAAACTCTACGTAGATGGACAACCATCCGACGGAATGATCCGTGCAAATTACTTGCTGCGCGCCGCTCGACTTCCAGCTGGGAAGCATACCGTAGAAATGCGTTTTGAACCACGTTCTTGGTCTATTGGAGGAATGATTGCGTTGATTGCATCGATCTTATTGATGGTTGGATTTTTGGCGTCTTTATTTTTATATTTTAAAGAACAATCTGTGCCAGATGCAAACCGTTTAGAAGAACATTTAGTAGCAGCTCCTAAAACCAAAGAGGTCGTAAAACCTACAAAGTCTAAGCGAAAGAAAAAGTAAGAACGATAGGGTTAAGCAATTCGAAAAAACGATTTGCTATTTCTGATGGAGATAATATGCGTGAAATGCCTTAAATTTGATTCATTAAATTGAATAGTTGACATAGACTTATTGCTTTAAATGAATTGAACGTATGCGTCAATAACTCAAAAATTTACCTATTGTACTTCAATAATTTAGCATTCAATACCTCATAATGAATCAATCGACCCTCAAGCGCCTATTACCACATCTTCTTGCCTATTTTTTGATGATGGCGGCCTCTTTTATCTTTTTCTCTCCTTATCTTTTTGAAGGCAAAGTACTTACGCAAGGTGATAATGTCCGAGCGCGAGCTATGCAAGCAGAGATTACGAAGTATCGAGCCGAAACAGGAGAGATTCCTTTATGGACCAACTCCATGTTTGGAGGAATGCCATCCTATCAGATTCAGATGGATAATAAAAAGAATCTAGTCCGAATCCCTTATAGTATTTTATTTTTAAAACAATCACTCACCAATCCTCACATCGTAGTCTTAGTGGCGATGCTTTGTTGTTATTTACTCTTGATTACCTTGGGCGTAGATTGGCGACTCTCGATCATTGGAGCGATAGGATTTGGATTATCTAATTATCAAATAGATTTAGCAGAAGCGGGACACTCCACCAAAATGGCTGCGGTCGCCCTTGTGCCTGGTCTATTCGCAGGTGCTTTGCTGGCCTATCGAGGCAAATATTTGTTAGGTGGTGCGATGTTCGGGTTGTTTATGGCCATGCAAATTCTAGCCAATCATCTACAGATTACTTTTTATGCAGGTTGGATGTTGGTGATCTTGGGAGTCGTACAATTTATTTACGCCCTTCGTAAAGGAACCATGAGCAACTTTATCAAAGCGAGCGCGATTTTAGTAGCCACCGGACTGTTGGGAGTAGCTACCAATACTGATCGACTTTGGTCTACACAAGAATACGCTAAAGAAACTATTCGTGGAACCTCCGCACTCTCGGCAAAGGCTGGCCAATCCGGTTTGGACAAAGGCTATATTTTTGCATGGAGTTATGGGATTATGGAATCGATGACTTTCTTAGTTCCTAATTTCAATGGAGGTGGTAGTTCTCAGCATTTCCGAGGAACCAAAACCCATGATCTGATCTATCGAAATACCTACGGACAACTTTCCCAGTCGATGCCTCGTGATGCAGCCGTTAAAGCGGCAGAACGCCAAGTAGCTTCAACCATGTATTGGGGAAATCAGCCCGGTGTTGGGGTGGCTATTTACTTCGGTGCAATCATTCTTCTTTTATTCTTTCTCGGCGCTTTTTTAGTGCCTGGAGAAATCAAAACTTGGCTCGTAGCCTCTGCGATTTTTACGTTGATGTTGGCTTGGGGAGGCAACTTTTTCCTCAATGGTTTTCTAGTAGACTATGTACCAATGTTTAATAAATTTCGAGCCGTGAGTATGGCTTTAGGTTTGACGCATTTGGCGGTGGTGCTATTAGCTGTTTTAGGATTGCAGGGATTTGTTTCTAAAAAATATACGAGAGAGAAAAAGCAAAAAGCATTAATGGCCGCATTAGGTATTACTGGTGGATTATGTTTGTTAGCGATCATTGGCGGAACGATGATAGATTTTTCTAATCCAGCCAGAGATGGTCGCTTGCCAGCGAATTTATTACCAACTATTTTGGAAGATCGTGCGAGTATTTTAAGAATGGATGCCTTGCGATCTTTGTTGTTTATTGGATTAGCAGCAGGTTGTTTATTTGCATTCTTAAAAGGAAAAATAAAAGTATTAGTGGCCGTTTTGCTAGTGGGTGTACTAAGTATTTTAGATGTCTGGTTGGTGAATAAAAGGATCTTGTTTGCGGAAAAATATGAAACGCCAAGACAAGCCGCTAGCTCCGCGAATCCAACACCAGCTGACCAGCAGATTATGGCAGATCCAGATCCGCATTTTAGAGTCTTAGATTTATCACGTGGAACACCGTTTATGAGTGCGGATGCTTCTAATTTTCATAAAAGTATCGGTGGTTATCATGCAGCCAAATTAATGATTTTACAAGAGGTAGCTGAAAATTATCTCTCCCCACAATATGGAAAAAATCCATTGGAGTACCGGAATATTCTTGGAATGCTCAATACCAAATATATTATTCAAGGTGGACAGGGTAGTGTACCACAAGTAGCGAAATTACCAGAAGCGCTTGGGAATGCTTGGTTCGTGGACGAATATAAAACAGTGGCCAATGCCGATGCAGAAATTGGAGGACTAGCTAATCTTGATCCACGAAAGACAGCGCTCATTCGACAAGATATTGCGGCCAAACTTTCTGGTTTAACCATTACACCAAACCCAGCCGATAATATTCGATTGACGAGTTATCATCCAACTAAAATGGCGTATGAATATACCGCTAGTCAAGAACGGTTAGCAGTCTTTTCTGAAATCTATTATCCCGAATCAAAAGGATGGAAACTCTACGTAGATGGACAACCATCTGACGGAATGATCCGTGCAAATTACTTGCTGCGCGCCGCTCGGCTTCCAGCCGGAAAGCATACGGTAGAAATGCGTTTTGAACCACGTTCTTGGTCTGTCGGAGGAATGATTGCGTTGATTGCATCGATCTTATTAATGGTTGGATTTTTGGCCGCTTTATTTTTATATTTTAAAGAACAATCTGTGCCAGATACAAACCGTCTAGAAGAACATTTAGTGGCAGCGCCTAAGGCTAAAGAAGTTGCAAAACCTACAAAGTCTAAGCGGAAGAAAAAGTAAGGAGTAGTTGTTTTATTAAAAAAAATAAACCTTAAATCAATATTTGTAATTATATTGCTATTTTTGCTTTATAAACATGTATTTATTATGAGGTTCTCTTTCATTTTAGTCTTATTTTTCTTTCCTGCTTTTCTTTTAAGTCAAGATTATTTTTTTTATGGTGAACAATTAAGTGATCAGATTTTTAGATCGGATTTAGATGGAGGAAATGCTGTGTCAATTGTTTCTGGCCAAGGTATCATCAGAAGAATGAGAATTGATTTTGAAGAAGAGAAATTGTTTTGGGTAGAAGGTGCAACAGGGAGACTCTGGAAAAGTAATTTTGATGGAACTAACCAAGAAGTTTTACTTGATTTGCCTGTCAGTGGTCTAAATGTAATAGAGATAGATAAGACCAATCAAAGGATATTTTACACAGTTACTAATGATGGGTTTATT
>CALGJS010000204.1 GCA_937927835.1 uncultured Saprospiraceae bacterium
TAGACTGACTAACTGAGGATCGGTAAAGAAGTTATCCTCTTCACTGAATAGGGTAGCGCCGCTCTCACCAATAACAGCCGAATAATCTTCTACCTCACCAAAGGCAACATTGCCACAAGCCTCGGCAAAACCATCGCGAGATAAAATGACGCGCATCTTTGCAACACCATCTCCAGATAAAGGCTCATTAGGAATACTTAGTCCTGTTCCTGTCGCCGTACTCGTTACACCACTACCGCTTTCCGGAGCCGGAACCATCTGTTCAAAGAATAATTCGTCTGCTTCGAAAATATCGTTTTGATTATAATCAATCCAAACCCGCCAGTAGGCATCGGCGGTGACATAACTATAAGTGGCAGTTAGCGTAATTGAGTTATTGTTGTCTTGCGTAAAATCAAAGAAGGTATTGGTAAAATCAGAATAAGATGTTTTACCTGAAGTCTTTTCGGTGCCATTGGCAACTACACTACTTACCCATTCGTGCCAAGGGAAATCGCTTTCTGCTGCACAGTTTGGTTCGCCCGTCGGAGGGGTAATTCCGTTGACGGTAAAAGCTTGCGTAGCGATATTATTATTTTCATTCAACTCCGCAATCACTTCGTCGTAGTCTGCTTTGGCAATTAGAAAATAGTTGCCGGGAGCGGTATTCGCTGGAATGGTGATCGCACCTCCAATATCAGAAATGGTTCCGATTCCTGTATTACCCGTTGGCACTTCTCCCACAAAAACATCATTGCTGCTCAAAGTAGCATCGGTACTAAGGACAAAACCAATTCGATAATCGTCCGTAACGATGGCCGTTCCACTATTGGTTAGGTCAAAATTAAAACTGGCTACTGCTCCTGGATCACCATTATAACTGCCACCCGCAAATACTACCTGAAGATCCGGTTGATTGGTCGGAGGAGTTACTGCTCCGTTGGTTAAACAAATATCATCTGCAATTAAACTACCATCACCAAAACCTCGAATTGAGATTTCAATAAAAGCGGTATTTGCTGGTGCGGTTTCTGTTTTCTCAAATAAAGTATAAGCGGAACCCACGGTAAAATAATCGGTCTCATTTAGAATCGGTTGGTAACTACTGCTCATGTATTTAATACTGATTCCGGCATTTTTATTTCCACTACCACTGCGTAAATAAGATTTTAGGGTGAACGTATTATCAGCGGAAGTGTCAAATTTTCTAAAAATACGACTACTTCCATTTCCTAATTCTGCTGCACCATTCCCAGTTCGAGTATTACTGCTCGTTGCACTGGCGGTTCCAGCGACTTGCCAATCCGATAAACCATTTTCAAAACCAGCATTGGTTAATAAATTATTTTCGCAATCACCTGTTGGTGGAGGTGTTCCATTAGAACAAGGACCGATAGGTAATTCTACCAACAAAAATAATTCACAACTATTGGCATTGGTACTATTAAGGTCACGGATAAATAAAATTTCGTCTCCACCCGCAATCGGAAAAGGTCCAAGATTGACGGGCACATTATAGTCGTATAGATTATTGTTATATCGCCATTGAGAATTAGGATTGGGAGTCGCAGCCGTAATGGTCGCATCGAAATAATATAAATCATCACCAGGGTTATTAGGCGTCCCGTTGTCGTCGCAAGTAAAATTACTGGTGGTACCCGTCAGTGGACAAATTGGGCCATTGGTTCCTTCTTCGATCACTACGGTATAATCTTCTACTTCTCCTACCGCAAAAGTTTCACAGGCTTCCGGATATCCTCCTTGCTTCATCGATACCCGCATGCGGGTAGCACCGAGCGTTGCATTTTCTGGTACGGTAATATTCGCAAAAGCTGGCGTAGGATTTCCGGGAGGGGTCGGAGCATTTAAAATTGTTTGGGCAGCAATTTCGGAATTTTCAAAAACCCCATTTTGATTATAATCAATCCATACACGCCAATAAACGTCCCAAGTAAAATAACTCCAAGCAGCCACTAAGGTAATCTCACTAGTAGTACCTGTTCTTAACGCAGTAGAAGCTTGTCCTGTAAAATCACTGTATTTAGATTTACCAGAAGCATTATTTATGTTACCGATAAAAACGGTGTAAATCCAATTTTGCCAAGGTTGATCTCCTTCGCTTTCGCAATAACTATTTGGGTTATTGTTAACGGCACCACTTCCTACGCCAGTACAGCCATTGTCATCGGTAATAGTAACTACGTAACTACCTGGACTTGCATTATTAATGTTTGGTCCGATAGATCCGTCATTCCAAAAGTAGCTATACGGGCCAGTCCCACCAGTTACATTGGTGGTGATCGCATTTCCTGCAACAATAATGTTTGGATTAATCGGAGAGGGATTGAAAATTCTAGCAGTTCCGCCAGTCGTGATTCCATTGGCATCGGCTACTGAGACGCTAGTAAAAAAGGTACCCCCTAAATTGTTGAATGTAAAATTATCGCCAGTGTAAACTTCTCCATCAAAAACCAATTGATAAGGAGGTGTTCCACCGCTGATAGTAACACTAAGTGTTCCATCATTTGCATCATGACAAGAGACATCTGTACTGGTTATATTAATCGTTAAGGCATTATTATCATCTCCCGTATATTTAACTACGCCCGCTTGATTGAAATACCATACGCCGCTAGTTGGATCGCTAAGCACACCACCACCTCCAGTAGCAAGAAGGTAACTATCGTTTCGATTGTAGCGGATAGATTCTGTTTCGTTAAAGCGAACAAAACCACCAGAGTTGAATATATCACCACCATAAAAATAATCTCCTGCTGGACTGAAGCCACCATTTATACTTGGTGGGGCGGCACCATTGATATTTTCGTATACCTCAAAGGTTTGGCCGTTAAAACTAAAAAATTTGGAAACATTAGCGTTGTCATCTCTACCACGAAATACAATCTCGCTACCATCAGGCCTACCGGTGATATAATCGGTATAGAATCCTGGTAAGTCACTATTATCTGGCGTATAAGTAGTGAAAGTATTATTTTCAAATTTTGATAAACCAAAAAAGCTAGTGATCCAGGCAACGCCTTGTGTGTCAACATATAGATCGTTGAGATCTTCTGGGAGGTCTGCTCCTTCGATATAATTAGTCCAAGTTCCAGAATTAGCTTGGTAGCGAACCAGCCATCGAGTAGTCGGTGAAAAAGCTCTAGCTATAGCATAAATAGTTCCATCCGGAGCGGACTTAATCGATTCGATATTATTGGTAGGAATTTGACCGTTGGTGTTGGCTGAAGTAAATTGAGTCCAACTATTTCCATTATAAAAATAGATGCCATGGTTTTGTGTTCCAACCCAAAATTGATTATTACTCGTAGCCGTTAAAGACTTTAAGAATACATCGTTCGTTCCAAGCGGACTATTGCCACGATGAAAATGAGTTGTAGCGCCAGTAGTAGGATTTAGTTTAGCGATTAATTGTTTTCCTCCGATGGTAAAAAGATTTCCTGCTGCATCAAAATCTTGTTCAAGGCTACTATTTCCACGTCCCGCAAATCCTTCATGTTTTAATTCCCAGTTATTCCCATCAAAACGTTGTAAACCTTGATCGTCTGAAAAGAATCCTTGACTTAGGTAAAGATTGTCATTGGCATCTACCATGATATCGTTAACTGCGCTGGAGGTAACGGTACTGTTGTTGGAAGTATATGTAATCCAATTATTACCAGTCCAACGTTGTACAATATTTCCACCTTGTGCAAAAGTTCCGACCCAAATAGTACCATCACTTTCAACTGCTAGTCGAGGAAAAAATTCATCCGCCGTAGCGATCAGCGTAGGAGTGCTATTACCGCTTGCAGAGATAAGATAGATGTTTCCATTTGAAGTGGAGTAATACAAGTCTCCATTGTCTAAATATTGAAAATCATAAACGGCGGGTTCATTGCTGTTTTCGCCTCCGACAATAAATTGAATCCCAAATTCTGTGGTCCAAGTAGCGAGTCCACGACCCAGTGCTAGGGTTAGTTCACCGCTTGGACTGAAACCAGCTGCGTTCATTCCATTGGAAAAGAGACCGAGATTATAGTTTAGCCATTCGCCATTTTGATAAACCGAAATATCTGAATAAGTAACAGCATAGATCGCACCATCTGGTCCGGCTTCAACGATGTTGATAGAACTGTTTTGAAAAATTTCCGGTGTATTTAGGCTGTTGAAAATGGTCCAATCATTTCCGTCATAACGTTGAATTGGGCCATACCCACTGGCGGTCCAGATATCTCCGTTGGGTGCTACGGTTATTGCGAGACCTGTAGAGGTTGGTGTTCTTAGGTCTCCAGTACTGGATCGACTGATAATTTCAATTAAATCACCATTGAGATCATAATGTAAAAGTCCATTACTTGCATTGGCCCAAATAGTTTGATCCGGAGCATTGGCTAAACCTCTGGTGCTGTAATGGCCTTGATAGTTGATAAACTGAGCAGAAGCAATATTGCTAAACATTAAAAGTAGAAGTACCATTATGCTAGCGAACTTCTGAAAATTTAATTTTCTGAAAAACATAACTGTAAGTTTTAGTAAGGTAAAGAGAAAAATAGGGGTAGTAAGCAAAAGAATCTTACTGTAAGGCAAAAGAAAGGATTGGGGAAGGGCCAATAAGTCTTACCAAAGATAAAAATAATTTTAGAAACTTGTGGGGTTAAAGCCTTCTGGAATGTTCAGATTTAGCATTTTTAAGGCTTTTATAAAAGAGAAATCTGGTGGAGAGAGAATAATTACCCTGTTTAGGGTATGTGGATGTACAAAGGAAAAAGAGATAGCATGTAAGAGCATTCCTTCAATTCCTAGTTGTTCTCTCAGGTATTTATTATGCTTACAATCGCCATGAGGACGGTCACCGATAATTGGATGTCGAAGGTGGGCGAAATGTTTTCTGATCTGATGGAAGCGTCCGGTTTTTGGATGAACCATTACCAAAGAATATCTTGAAGTAGGGTAGCGGCTGATCGCGTGCGGAATCTCGGTTTGGTCGAGTGTCTGGTAATCACTGATGGCTGGTTGTTTTTGGTGTTCGGAGGAACGAGCCAGTGGATAATCTATTATGCCAGATGGAGATAGATGGCCTCTAACTACGGCGAGATAAGTTTTAGTGATTTGTTGTTCTCTGAATAATTCAGAAAGGCTTCCAGCTGCTTCTTTTGTTTTTCCAAAAATTAAAACACCCGAAGTCATCCGATCGAGTCGATGTACTGGATAGATATGATATCCTAATTGATCTCTTAATAATTGTAAAACAAAGACGGTGTCTTCACTGATCCGAGTACGATGTACCAGAATGCCGGAGGGCTTGTGGATCGCAATAAAGTCTGCGTCTTGGTATAGAATATTAAAAGGAGTGAAGGTCAATATTTTTTATTCAAAGTAACCCAATTTTATGGAAACTATCTTCTTATAATAGTACGGTAACTTTTGAGAAATCAATCTTTTTCATTAATTGGGGAGCATTTTTTGCCTGTTAGCTGGTTTGCCTGTTGGCTAGTTAGCTTCTCTTTAACGTATTTTACGAATGAAGAAAGCCAACTAGCTAACCAG
>CALGJS010000205.1 GCA_937927835.1 uncultured Saprospiraceae bacterium
GATTGAAAAAGATCCAAGCGATAAAGATTTAATAGAACGATATCTTTCAGGGGATAAATCCATGCTGCCAATATTGGTTCAAAGATGGCATAAAATCTTTTGCGAAAAAGCATACTGGGTATTGCGAGATAAAGATCTAGCGAAAGATGTTGCTCAAGAGTCTTGGATCATTATTATTAAAAAATTGCCTACGCTAAAAAAATTGGAAAGCTTTAAAAGCTGGTCACTAAGAATCATTTATACCAAAGCCATAGATGCCCACAAGCGTCGTACAAAAATAATCCATGATCTGGATAAGATAGATCAAAAGGCTTTTTTACCATCCGATGATAAGGCGGAGGACGCTGCAATCAAACGAAAATTATTAATGGCTATTAAAAAGCTCTCAAAAGAAAAACAAGATATTATCCGACTCTTTTATGTAGAAGAATACTCTTTAAAAGAAATAAGTGTATTTCTGAAAATACCAACTGGCACTGTCAAGTCTAGATTGTTTAAGGCAAGAGAAAAATTAAAATCAATTTTAAAATCATAAAATGTTAGATTATGAAAAATGAAATGGAAGAAATAGATAATTTAATTCGAGATACGTTGAATCAAGAAGAAGCGAAGTTTTATGACGCTTTAGATGAGCAAAATATTTTTGAAATGATCTTTGGATTATTCAAAGGCAAAAACGCGTGGATCAATATTTTGATGAATATTGTAGTCGTCGTATTTTTTGGATGCTTCCTTTATTGTGGTTCCCAGTTTTTTAATTCGGAAACAACAGAAGGTTTGATAAGATGGGGACTAGGAAGTTTGACTTTCCTGATCTGTATCAGCATGCTGAAAATCTTCTCTTGGATGCAAATGGACAAACACGCCATTCTTAGAGAAATGAAACGGCTGGAGCTTCAAGTGATGTCTTTGTCTAGTAAAATTTCGGATTAGTTGTGAATAGGAAGGCGTGAGGTTTAAAATAGATTCTCTTCCCAAAGCAACATCATTGTTGAATTTTATTATGATTTTTTGCTTTTTGCTTTTTGCTATTGAGTGAAGCCAATGGCCAATAGCTAATAGCCAACAGCCATTTAAAACACCAACAACTTCTTCGTACTCCGTCCTTCTTTTCCAACAATAGAAATAAAATAAAGACCACTACCTAGATTATCTGATGCTATATAAAAGGATTGTGCTCCATCCATAATAGTTGTAGAAACTTGTTGAACTTGTTGTCCAAGTCGATTATAAATTTCAATTTGAGCAGAAAAGGATGCACTAGCCGTAACTGAAATATTGATTTGTTCACCCGCTAAAACTGGATTTGGAGAAGCGGACCAGTTGTGGATTTTATCTAATTCTTGCGTCGCAGTGCTCATCGGTGTAAAGAAAGATCCACGATCTGAATACCCTGTACAAGTAGTAAACTCTGTAAAAGGTCTAACGCGCCAAAAGTATTCGGTATTTCCTTCTAGGTCCGTAAAGATGGCGTTTGGCGTAGATGCAGCGCCCACTGAGCTTTTTCGAAAAGGAGAAGAAAAACCAGGACTTAAATCAACTTCCACCACATAATACTGCGCTTGAATTACTGGAAACCAAGAAAGGGTGACCGACTCCGCCGAATTAACTGTGGAACCTTCAGGAGGATTCAATAACATCGGAACAGAATTGATGGCTGTCATATTTGGTGTAAAGGAATTTCGGACATAGGCTCTTTCTGGTGAATTCATTAAGTCAACCCGAATGGCCTCTTTTTGATCAGGCGTAAATTCATGACTTCCACAATTTCCAAAATAAGACATCACATTATTTTCTTGTGGATTGACGATCGTGTTATTTGGATCACGTACAGGAATACTCCATTCCGCACATCCTACCTGATTCGGATTTAAAGCGAATAAATAATCGGGTGGTGTATCGCAGATCCTATCTCCTGCCGTAGTACAGTTGCTTCCATTTTGAAATTCATTAGCAATCGGATTAACAAAAATAGCAGGATCACTAGGAGCATTTGCACCAACCGGATTCCCCCAAGTCGCGTCGCTCCAAGGATTATTTTCCCAACCATGAAAAGGGTGGAGGAGACTGAAAAAATGACCTATCTCGTGAGGAAAAACATTCTGAGCGTAAACAAAATTACGAGCTACTACAATAAAGTCATTTCCATCCCAGCCGGCTGGAGATTGGTAATAACCGGCTGCTCCCAATTGATTATTAATATTATTGGTTACAAACACGTTAATAGCATTTGGAATTCTTGCTGCTTTAAGTTCACTCGTAAAATTATTTGGGACATTATTAATACCTGTATCATTGATATAATGAACGGGAGGATTGGTCATATAAAACTGAATCTCCTGATCTTGGTATTTATCATTAAGAATACACATCATATCCAATAGCTGTGCTTCGGAAATTCCATCCGTACCATCTGTATTTCGGACGGCATGTAAAGCAACCGGTACATATTGAATGGATCTTTGTCCTGCCTGATCCGCATAGTTTGCTTGATTATAGGCAAGGCGATGCTCAATTTCTGTCAGCCCATGCGTCATACAGGTTTGTGCCGTGATTAAAGAAGAAGTCCCAATCACTAGAACAAGGCAACTAAACATTAGGCTAAGTGAAAATTTCATAATTTTTAAATTAAAAAGTTTGAAATAAAATCAGAACTACTACCTGATTCTTCTAGTACTACGGGATCAAAGTAAATGATAGCTTCGTATCAGGTGCTAGTTATTTAGTTCACGTAGTACTTGTTCCATAAAAAGAAAGGAACTAACTTCTATATATATTCAACAATCTTACCATAAAGTCCTCAGAATCACTTTAAAAGTATCAAAAAAAGCCTACATTTGTGGCCAAATTATTTCCAAACGTAAGTCAGCTGACTGACTTAATAAAATTACAAATTATAATGAGTAAAGTAACTGTAGTGGGAGCCGGTAATGTTGGCGCCACGGTAGCTAATGTTTTAGCACACAAAGACATCGTTAAAGAAATAGTTCTGCTGGACCTGAAAGGGGATTTCGCAAAAGGAAAAGCTCTTGATACTTGGCAGCAGGCACCGATCGATTCGTACAGCACCACTATTACGGGTACGGACAATTATAAGCATACGAAAAACTCGGATATCGTAGTGATTACTGCTGGTATTCCTCGTAAGCCAGGAATGAGCCGTGACGACTTAATTTCTACCAACGCAAAGATCGTTGGAATGGTAACTAAGTCTATCATGAAATATTCTAAGAATCCAATCATTATCGTTGTTTCTAATCCATTAGATGTAATGACTTATGCTGCTTATAAAGCTTCTGGCTTAAAAGCAAATCGCGTTTTTGGAATGGCTGGTATCCTAGATACTGCACGATACCGTGCCTTTTTGGCAACGGAACTAAACGTTTCTCCTAAAGATCTTTCTGCGGTATTGATGGGTGGACACGGAGATACGATGGTGCCACTTCCAAGATATACAACTGTTGCTGGTATTCCTGTAACTGAATTAATTGAAAAAGACAAATTAAACGCAATCGTTCAACGTACGAAGAAAGGTGGTGGAGAATTAGTTGGCCTAATGGGTACTTCTGCTTGGTATGCTCCAGGTGCCGCTGCTGCTCAGATGGTGGAATCTATCGTTAAAGACGACAATCGTATTTTTCCTTGTTGTGCTTGGTTATCTGGACAATATGGTCTTAAGAATATGTTCTTAGGTGTTCCAGTAAAATTAGGTAAGAACGGTATTAATCAATTAATTGAATTGAAACTAAATAAATCTGAAATGAAGAACCTCCATAAGTCTGCTGATGCAGTAAGAGGGGTACTCAATAACTATAAGAAGATGAAGATTTAATTTTTTGTCTTCTTAGGTACACTTTAGAAAAGCTCTAAAAAAAAGCGGAATATAGTTCACTCTGTATTTCGCTTTTTTTATTAACTTCCCCTTTAAAAAGGAAGAGTACTATCACCTATTAGATACTCAATCCCAATAACAATAAAACTAACTTTGAGAATGGAAAAGAACACACTAAAAGAGGATGCACTGGAATACCATGAAACTGGTCGTCCTGGAAAAATAGAAGTGATCCCTACCAAAGCTACTGCCAATCAAAGAGATTTGTCTTTGGCTTATTCCCCCGGCGTGGCAGAACCTTGCAACGAAATTGCTCGCCAACCTGAGGATGTTTATAAATATACCGCAAAAGGAAATCTGGTAGCCGTCATTAGTAATGGTACTGCGGTGCTCGGATTAGGAGATATTGGTCCTGAAGCGAGTAAGCCGGTGATGGAGGGAAAAGGATTACTCTTTAAAATTTATGCAGATATTGATTGCTTTGATTTAGAATTAGATACCAAAGATATTGATGAATTTATCCGAACGGTAAAAATTCTGGAACCAACTTTTGGAGGAATTAATTTGGAAGATATTTCTGCTCCTGCTTGTTTTGAAATAGAAGAGCGACTGAAAAAAGAGTTGAATATTCCGGTGATGCACGATGATCAGCATGGTACGGCGATCATCAGTGGTGCAGCTCTATTAAATGCGTTAGAAATTGTAGATAAAAAAATAGAATCTGCCCGAATCATTGTCAATGGTGCCGGTGCTTCTGCCATTTCTTGTACCCGACTTTATGTGTCATTGGGTGCAAAGAAAGAAAATATTTTTATGTACGATAGCAAAGGATTAATTCATCCGGATCGTACTAATTTAAACGGTAAAAAACCAGAGTTTGTCAACGGTACCGTTTCAATGGATACTAGTTTGACAGATATTTTGAAAGGCGCTGATGTTTTCGTTGGCTTGTCTCGAGGAAATATCTTAGACGCTACCATGATCAAAGGAATGGCCCGTGATTGTATCATTTTTGCGATGGCCAATCCAACGCCTGAAATAAGTTATGATGTTGCCAAAGCTGCTCGACCAGATAGTATCATGGCCACTGGTCGAAGTGATTATCCTAATCAAGTAAATAATGTTTTAGGTTTTCCGTTTATCTTCCGAGGTGCACTCGATGTACGTGCCTCAGAAATTAACGAAGCGATGAAATTAGGTGCTGTTTATGCCTTGGCAGAATTAGCAAAAAAACCAGTTCCTAATATTGTTAACATGGCTTATAACAACACTAGTTTAAAATTTGGAAAAGATTATATTATCCCAAAACCAGTAGATCCGCGTTTGATTACCACCGTCGCTCCTGCTGTTGCTCGTGCTGCCATGGAATCAGGTATTGCAAAATATCCGATCAAAGATTGGGAGGCGTACGAACTAGAACTCGCACGTCGACTAGGCAATGAGAATACGCTTTCTAAGATTATTGAATCAAAAGCAAAGCAGGATCCTAAAAAAGTAGTTTTTGCAGATGCTGAAAATATTGATGTACTAAAGGCGGTAAGAGTAATCATCGAAGAAAAAATCGCTTACCCTGTTTTATTAGGAAATATAGAACGTGTAAATGCCTTATTGAAAGAGGCAGATATTCAATTGCCCGGAATCAAAATAATTGATCCGTTACATCCTGCCAACGAAGTAGAAAAACATACGTTGAAAACTTACGCTAACCGTTTATTCGAAAAAAGAATGCGGAAAGGAGTAACACAAGAAGAGGCAGAAAAAATGATTACTGGATTGAGCTACTACGGCGCTATGATGGTAGAAGAAGGAGATGTGGATGCGATGATTGGTGGATTGGCCAAAAAATATCCTACTACGGTTCGTCCAGCTTTACAGATTATTGGTGCTCGGGAAGGAGTAAAAAAAGTTTGTGGAATCCATATTCTAATGACGAAAAATGGACCCTTATTTTTAGCGGATACGACGATCAATCA
Organism: uncultured Saprospiraceae bacterium; assembly: GCA_937927835.1. Classification (GTDB taxonomy): domain Bacteria; phylum Bacteroidota; class Bacteroidia; order Chitinophagales; family Saprospiraceae; genus JALZUU01. The sequence goes on from CALGJS010000205.1 coordinate 5,806, forward strand.
CCATTTGACGCCAGAAGATATTGTGGATATTACCGAAATGGTGCACGATCAGGTACGATTATTTGAGGTGGAACCGAGGATTGCATTGGTAACTTATTCTAACTTTGGATCGGTACCATCTGGAGAATCTGCTTTGCTTATGCGACAAGCTACTACCTTACTACATAGCCGTCATCCCGAATGGAAAGTTGATGGAGAAATGCAAGCACACATGGCACTAAATCCTGAACTGCTTAGTAAGCATTATCCTTTTTCTAGACTTGGAGATAAACCAGCAAATACGCTAATTTTCCCTAACCTTTCTTCTGCAAATATTGCTTACAACTTGTTGAGTCAAGCAGGGGAACTAGATATGATTGGGCCTATTTTATTGGGGCTAAATAAACCTGCCCATATTTTGCAGTGGGGAGCGAGTATCAGACAGATTGTGGATATGGTTGGAATCGCTGTTTTACATGCCCAAGAACTGAGTAGTAAGTAGATTGGTCATCTGGTTTATTAGCCTGATGTTTTATTGAAAGATGTTTTTTAGAATTTTGCTATTTGCTATTTGCTATTTGCTATTTGCTATTTGCTATTTGCTATTTGCTATTTGCGTTAGTTATACGATTGCCTTGAGGTCGCCAGAAGCCAGAAGCCAGAAGCCAGAAGCCAGAAGCCAGAAGCCAGAAGCCAGAAGCCAGAAGCCAGAAGCCAGAAGCCAGAAGCCAGAAGCCAGAAGCCAGAAAAATTATGAAAAAAAATACACTCCATACTCGAAGCTTACATCAAGGTCGTTATAATCTAGATGAACTAGTAAAAGGTTTTTCTAAGTTGTCACAACATGTTTTTAAAAATAAACACGATATTGTTACTGTCGACTTTTCTGATCCACACGCCGTATTTTGTTTGAATAAAGCCTTATTGGTTCATCATTATAAAATTAATTTCTGGGAAATTCCATCCGGATATCTTTGTCCTCCCGTACCAGGTCGAGCGGATTATCTACACTATATTGCAGATCTAATCGCAGAAGGAAATGGGGGAGAAGTGCCGCGAGGTAATCAAGTAAAAGGATTAGATATTGGAACTGGAGCTAGCGCCATTTATCCCATGTTAGGAAATCGTTTGTTTGATTGGTCTTTTATAGCTACAGAGACAGATGAAGTAGCCTTGAAATCAGCTCGTCGCAATGTCGAGGCAAATCAAGAAGTAGTAAAAAATGTAAAAGTAATCCAACAATTAAATAGCACAAAAAAGTTCGAAGATGTCATCAACTTCAATGATAAGTTTGACTTCACGATGTGCAATCCACCGTTTCATGCATCTCCAGATGAAGCCGTTCAAGCGACCCAGCGAAAAATTAGAAACCTGGGAAATAAAAAGAAAGGAAAAGCAACCCGAAACTTTGGAGGTAGAGCCCACGAATTATGGACAGAAGGCGGTGAGCTAAAATTTATCCAATCGATGATTTTAGAAAGTAGAAGTTATGCAAATAATTGCAATTGGTTTACTTCCTTAGTTTCTAAAAAAGCCAATCTCCCAATTCTACAAAAAGTATTAGCCCAGGTGTCTGTCAAAAAACAACGGATCATCGAAATGGGACAAGGGCAGAAGCAGAGTCGGATCTTGTGTTGGGGATGGCAATGAATTAGAATGTGAATGTAAATGGGAATTAGAATGTTCAGCTGAGGAGGCTTGATATTCTAATTCCCATTCCTATTCTTATTCCTATTCCTATTCTATATCGGCTTCACCAAATAAACCATCACCGGAAAGTGATCACTGTATCCACCCAAATAATTATCACCCACAAAAGTACGGAAAGGATATCCTTTAAAAGCGCCGCTTCGTTGGCGTAAAAATTTCTTATTAAAAATACTGGCTTTATAGAAAAAATAGCCATCGTCATCCTTATTGGCTAAAGCATAAGAAACATGAATCTGATCGAAGAGTGACCATGCATCTCGCCAAGCGGTTGTTCCAATTCCTTTTACATAATAATCCCACATCGGATTGAAAAACTGATCTTTCTTGACCTTGTTCAGTTTTCGTTGTGCGTTGATATATTTTTTACAACTATCATTATCTGGATCATCATTTAAATCTCCCATTACCACAATTTTCGCATCTGCGTCAGCAGCTAGAAGCGAATCAATCACTCCACGGACTCTTTGCGCTGCTGCATTTCGACGCCAAGCTGATCGTTTCTCGCCACCACTTCGGGAAGGCCAGTGATTGACAAAAACATGTAATGGTTCACCATCAAATTCACCACTAACAAACAAGATGTCTCTGGTAAATACAGTATCCCCTTTATCCTGAATATCCAGTAGCAATGGCTCGCTATGTTTAAGGGTAAAATATTTTGGGTTATAAAGTAATCCTACATCGATTCCTCTTTTATCAGGAGAATCGTAGTGTACAATCTGATAATTTCGATCCGCCACCGCAGGCATTTTAATGAAATCCTCTAAAACAGAACGATTCTCTACTTCACAGACGCCTAGAATTGCGAGTCCATCCGGTGTCATTTCTTTGCCCATCCTGCTAACTACATCTGATAGATGGTCCAATTTCTCTCTATAAATAGTTCCTCCGTACGCCTTTTTACCATTAGGTGTAAACTCCGAATCACGGACATTTTCGGTATCTAGGGTATCAAATAGATTTTCAAAATTATAAAAACCAATAGCGCCAATTTTGTATTGTTGCTCTTGAGCAGAAAGAAATGTGGAAAAAACCATAAAGACTAGCAGCGGGATATGTCGCATCATCGTTTTATTATTTTAGAAAGTAATTACAGAACTTCGTCCAGACAAAAAAGCAAAATTAACTTAAGTTCCTTGCCTTAATCCATATTTAGACATTAAAATTCAAACAAAGTTAAATAAACTAAACCGTCTCCTTTCAAGGAAAGGAGGCTTTAGCGGATATTTAACTAGATTTTAAGAGGTTGGCCAAATTTTCATGATGGTACCAGTGGCACAAAAAGTTAACGAAATACAGAAAAAATCTTCCAATTGCAGCCAATTAATGAAAGTTTAGACAAACTCTCTTAATCCTTTTAGGATTTATGATTAATTTTGCACTCCGAAAAAGGGAAGAATTACCGTTTTCTATCTAACTTACAAAATCTCTTTCACCAACCGAAAAAACAAATTCATGGTCCTCCAAAAAGTACTGCCATTTCTTGTTCTTTGTCTTTTTTCTTTTGTCAATACTGGTTTAGCCCAGTCAACTGTTACAGGTATCGTAACTGATCCTGAGCTAGAAACGCCACTTCTAAATGCAACCGTTAGGATTAGTAAAACGGATTTAGTGGCAAAAACAGATATCAATGGTCGTTTTACCTTTGATAAGGTACCTGAAGGAGCTCAAACCCTTACCATATCTCACGAAAGCTATGCTGCTTTTAATCGGGAAATAATGGTGGTGGCCAATCAGACATTGGATCTAGGAGCGGTAACACTTGCTACACCCACCGTCTCTTCAACTGTTCAACAAAATGATATTCCGGTAATTAGTCTTGCCTCCGATGATATTGGAGAAGTTGAAAGTCAAGATATTTCAGGACTATTAAGTGCTTCTCGTGACCTTTTTACCAGTACGGCAGGTTTTACTTGGGGAACGCGTCGATTCCGAATTCGTGGTTACCAATCTGAAGACTTTGTTACTTCTATTAATGGTATTCCAATGAATGATTTGGAAAGTGGACGAGTTTTCTGGGGAGCATGGGGTGGATTAAATGATTTTGTACGAAATCAAGAAGTGTCTGTTGGTTTAGCACCAGTCGATTTTGCTTTTGGTGGCGTAGGTGGTGCTGCTAATATTAATACAAGAGCCTCTAATCATCGAGTACAAAAGCGATTCTCCTATGCTCGAACAAATCGAAGTTACCGTAACCGGTTAATGGGAATCTATTCTACTGGAATGAGACCGAATAATTGGGGATTGACTGTTTCTGCTTCTCGTCGTTGGGCGAACGAAGGATATGTAGAAGGTACTTTTTATGATGGAAACTCTTTAGCGGTTTCTGTTGATCGAAAAATGAATAATCATCTTTTAAATTTCTCTGCCATCGCTTCTTATCGTAAGGCAGGTGGACGTAATGCTTCCGTTCAGGAAATGAACGATTTAGCGGATGATAATTATTATAACTCAAACTGGGGATTTCAAAATGGTAAAAAGCGAAACTCTAGAGTAGGAGAAAATCTCCAACCCATCTTTATGTTGACCCATGATTGGACCATTAATGATAAATCGGTTTTGTCTACCGGAGTTTCTTTCTCCGATGGATTTAGTGGACGTACCAGGTTAGATTGGTATAATACCGCGGATCCAAGACCTGATTATTACCGTCGCTTACCGAGTTTTATTCGTGATCCAAATGTAGCAGATAAAGTAGCTAATGAGTTAAGAACCAATCAAGCAGCTCGTCAAGTAGATTGGGCCTCTTTTTATGAAGCCAATCAAAACAACCTACAAACAATTACAGGGGCAAGTAATGTCCCTGGTGGAGAGATTACTGGGAATCGTTCCAGTTATATTGTAGAAAATCAACGGTTTGATGCTCGAAAAATGAATTTTAATACGATTTATAATAATTACTTTTCTGAAAAAATATCTTTTTCTGCTGGTTTACAATACAACTATTTTAAAGGAGATTATTTCAAAGAAGTGGATGATTTATTAGGAGGTGATTTTTATATCGATCTTGATCAATTCGCGGAAAGAGATATTCCAGATAATCCAGATGCCATTCAAAATGATATTGATAATCCTAACCGGATACTGAAAGTGGGTGACCGCTTTGGATATGGTTACTCACCTAACATTCGTAAAGCTACAGGTTGGCTACAAACTCAAATTACCTTATCTAGACTTGATCTAAGTTTTGGTACAGAATTATCCAATACTCAATTTTGGAGAGAAGGACAGTTAAGAAACGGAAAGTTTCCCGACAACTCCCTTGGTGAATCTGAAAAACAAAAATTCACTAATCAGGCTGTTAAAGCAGGAGCTGTTTTTAAAATTGATGGTCGTAATTATATTAATGCAAACTCTACTTACCGTACACGAGCTCCTTATTTTAGAAATGCTTACGTTTCCCCACGGACTCGAAATCAAGTAGTTCCAGGTTTGGCAGATACTAAAATATTTAGTTCTGATATTACCTATTTTCACAATTCTCCAAAGTATAAGGTGAGAGCAGGTGCTTTTTATACGACTTTTAAAGATGAGAATCAGGCGCTTAGCTTTTTCCATGATGATGAACGTACTTTTGTCAACTACCTTGTAACAGGAGTAGATCGGGAACACCTTGGGGTAGAGTTAGCCGCCTCTGCTAAATTGACCACTACTTTAACCGCACATGCGGTTGCTGCCTTAGGACAATATATTTATACAAGTCGTCCTAACGTAACTGTTTCACAAGATAATACGGCTGAATTGTTACAAGAAAATCAAACCGTTTACGGAAAGAACTTTTATGTAGCAGGAACGCCACAGCGTGCTTACAATGTTGGACTTTCTTATTGGGGACCAAAATTCTATAGCTTCTTCCTAAATCTGAGTTACCTCAGCGATGTATATATTGAATACAACCCTACTCGCCGAACAGTGGATGCCGTAGATGGTGTTTCACAGGATACCGAAAATTTCTCAGCGATTATCGATCAAGAGCGAGGAGATGGAAGATTTATGTTAGATCTTTCGGGAATGAAATCCTTTAAGTGGGGTAAGCACCGTTTAGTTGTAAATCTAAGTGTCAATAATGTTTTAGATTTTCAAGATTTTAAAACAGGTGGTTTCGAACAACG
>CALGJS010000206.1 GCA_937927835.1 uncultured Saprospiraceae bacterium
ATTATAAATAAAACGACAGTGACCAAAATGCTTCGCAAGCAAGTCTGATTGTTTTTGAGTTGGAAAAAGTCGATATTTATATGCCTTTAACATGACATAAAAATACAAAAAGTTTATTTAAAAAACAACAAAAAGTTTTACTTTAATGGTGTCTTTAGTTTGCCCTTTCGGGCAGTTTATTCATCCCCGACCCAAGGGTACGGGGAATTCTAAACACCGATTAAATAGATACCATTAAATGAACCCAATCTTTATATCTTTTCTGACCAACGAGGCTTAGTTTTAAGGATTTTTTTATAAATAGGACAGTCTTTATCATGCGCTCCTGGCAAATATCCAGCACTCATCAAAAACTCATTGGTAATTTCTCCCCCAGTAAACTTAAAGGTCTTTTTAAATAATTTCACCCAAGCGGCTCTATCCAAAGGATGATGTGCATCTAGCCAATTCTTGAAAGAACCATGTGTTTTTTGAATAGCCAAAATTTGTTGAGCATTATGAATCGCAGCATTTATTTTTAATCAATTACGGATGATTCCCGCATCATTAAGCAATCGTGCTCGACCTTTGTCAGTAATTCTGGCTACCTTCTGAATAGAAAAATTCTTATAGGCTTTTCGGAAATTTTCTTTTTTATTTAAAATAGTTAACCACGATAATCCAGCTTGATTAATTTCTAAAATCAACCGACCAAAGAGTTCATCATCCGAATCAATAGGAAATCCATATTCCGTATCATGGTAAATACTATGGACATGAGTGGCAGGAAGCGCGTGACAAACTTCGCAATAAGACATAATTTCTAATGAATAATAAGTTAATGAATAATTAATAATGCGCTCTAACGTGTATCCCTTTTATTGCGAATTCCTGATAGGTTGATCTGGTTTTAGTATAACCTTCTAGTTTTAAATCATCCAATCAACAAGCAACCTGACCACCACACATAAGCCATACTTGCTATCGCTACTAGATTTGACATAATACCAAACAGCTTCATTTGAAATAAAGTGTAGCGCTTATTTTTATAAATAAATAACAAATCCAAAAGTAGCCAAATTAATCCCAATGCCAACATTCCTCCAAAGACAAAATCCTTAAAAATAAAAAAGAGTAAACTCACCTCAACAACAACAATTCCAATAATCAACCATTTGGTTTTGATGATGCCAATTACCGTAGCAGTCGTCTTTCGCCCCGCAGCTCGATCTGGAATAATATCCATGACTTCACCGATCAAATGAGATTGCCAAGCAAACAACAATAAATAGAAATAAGTAATCCATGGCAACCCAGAAACATCATTAATTAAAATACTAAAAGGTGCGACTAGTAAATATCCGACTTGACACAAAAGCTCTAATGGAGGCCGGCTCCGCAATCCGTTTTTAGGTAAATTATATAATCCATTAATAATGATGATTCCAGAAAACAAAAGCAGCATTTTCCAATTGGTATAAAACAACAAGACAGGTAAACAAATCAAATGAACCCCAACAATCACCCATTTTAATTGGTCAAGTTGAGATTCCGTTCCTCTTGCCCCAAACAAAAAACTATCCTTTCGTGGATTGACCAAATCAATTTCGCGATCCACAATATCGTTCCAACCATAGACCAAAAAATTCAATGGAAAACAAACAAAGAAAAAGCCAATCCAAAAAGGAATAGAAGACCAGATATCAGTCATTTGACTCGTCGGTAAGAGATACAACCAAATGGTCGCAAACCAAAGTCCCGGACGGGAAATTTTTAACCAGAAGATCAATTTATTAACAACCTCAAAGAGTAAAGCCATACCATTTTATACGAGTTGCAAAGTATTTGGTTTAATTAGTCCAAGCTATTAAAAAAATCCACAAATCTGCACATCAAAAAATTCGCACATCCAATTAGCTCATTCGATCTTCGATAGATTTTAATAAATCCAAATCAATTTCTTTAAACCACTCCTTGGCTTTCTTACGAGCATTTATCTTCACTTCCATATTGATATAACCAGAAATCGTCACCAGCGCAAATCCTAAAATACCTAAATCATCAGTATAACCTACCAACGGTGACAAATCAGGAATCATATCAAAAGGGTTGACCAAATAAGCCAAGGCGCCTAAAACAATCTTCCGAGCCCAACCGGGCGTTTCTTTTTGCTGATAAGTATAATATAACAACAGAGATGAATAAACGGCACGCACACCCATTTCCCGAGCGTACTGCTGGAGTTTCTTAAATAATTCCTCTTTATTTAATTCTGGTATTTCCATACTATTTCTATAACGATTTAGACTGGGAACTGGTTCGTAAAGTTAATATTTTTATATAAAAATAAACAAGCAGTATTCATCTCTCATTTATCCTTATTTTTGCATTTATGCAGAAAAAGATAAAAGACCAATCCGCTATCCTCGAAAAACTAGGCATCACCCTAAACCCTATGCAAGAGGAAGCCAGTTTGGCAATTCATACCGCACCAGAGGCAATTATCCTCTCCCCTACAGGAACTGGAAAAACCATTGCTTTTCTACTCCCTGTCTTGGCCGAACTGATCCCCGAGAATCCGGAAGTACAGGCACTCATCCTAGTTCCTTCTCGGGAACTAGCCATTCAAATCGAACAAGTGATGCGCGAAATGGGCACCGGCTATAAAGTCAATGCGGTTTACGGTGGTCAAAAGATTACGAAAGATTATGACGCGTTACAGCATCCGCCTGCAGTTCTAATAGGTACCCCCGGACGAGTGGCTGACCATATTCGGAGAGGTACGGTTTCAACTCGATCTATTCATGTCCTAATACTGGATGAGTTTGATAAATCCCTGGAAGTAGGTTTTGAAGGAGAGATGAAAGAGATTATGGAGTCACTTCCCTCTCTGCAAAAAAAGATTCTAACTTCTGCTACTCAAGGAGTACAAATCCCGGACTTTGTAGAGATCACCAACCCGCTTAGTGTCAATTACCTCAAAGAAAATAGTGTACAGATCACGATCAAAGCCATTGTCTCCCCTGAGAAAGATAAACTAGAAACACTCGGTCAAGCCTTACGTCATCTTCGCGGTCAACCGGGAATTGTTTTTTGTAGTTTTAGAGATGCCGTCCAACGAACTAGTGATTATCTAAAAGAGATTGGAATTGTACACGATTCTTTTCATGGTGGAATGGAACAACGAGATCGAGAAAGAGCCTTGATAAAATTTCGTAATGGTACGCATCAGTTATTAATTGCTACCGACCTTGCCGCACGTGGAATTGATATTCCAGAAATAAAATTTATTATCCACTATCACTTACCACTTAAACGAGAAGAGTTTACACACCGTAACGGACGTACCGCTCGAATGCATAGAGAAGGAACTGCTTTTGTATTGCATTGGGTAGACGAAGAATTACCCGACTTTATTCCAGAGATGGAAACAGAGAAAATTGTCGATGCCCCGCTCCCCGATCCAACACCATGGACAACCCTTTTTATTTCCGGTGGCCGTCAGGATAAAATTTCTAAAGGAGATATTGCAGGGTTATTTTTTAAACAAGGAAATTTAGAAAAAACACAAGTTGGTAACATTGAACTCAAAGCAGATTGTGCTTTTGTCGCCGTAGCCACCGAAGTCGTAGAAACGCTTATTCCTTTGGTAAATAATACGAGACTGAAAAAAAAGAAGGTGAGGATATTTGA
>CALGJS010000207.1 GCA_937927835.1 uncultured Saprospiraceae bacterium
AGATATAATTAAAAATCAAAGAATAATTATGCAACGATTAACAAAAGTAGAAGAGGAGATCATGCAACATATTTGGGATCTAGAACGCTGCACTGTCCGTGATATTCTAGACCGAATGGGTACACCAAAACCACCTCATAGCACCATCTCTTCCATTGTTAGGATCTTAGAAACAAAAGGCTTTTTAGATCATAAAGCCTACGGAAGAACCTACGAGTATTTCCCTATCATTCTTAGAAAAGACTATAGTAAAAAATCAGTTCGAAAACTGGTCTCTGACTATTTCGATGGTTCTCCTAAAAGCCTAGTTTCTTTTTTATTAAAAGAAGAAAAAATTGACTTGGAAGAACTCAAAAAGATGGTAGACGACATGGATGAGGATAATTAAATTTTATTCTAAAATCGTTTAGAAAAATATAGCGTTATGATAACTTACCTTCTTCAAACCAGTTGCTGCTGGATCGTATTTTATTTATTTTATTTTCTGGCTTTACGCCGAGAAACGTTTTTTACTAGCAATCGAGTTTACCTACTTGGAAGTTTATTACTTGGGTTAGTTTTTCCATTAATTGATTTTAACTGGTGGTCCATAATGACCAAAGATACCACGGCTTCTATTATGGTACAGCCACTTGCCGTGACCGTCAATCAACTAGGTTATACACTAGAAGAAATTGTCGTTACCAGCAATCGAACTTCTGTAACGTCTACCGGAACTATTCTGGCAGGCATTTATTGTTTAGGAGTTGCTTTTCTAAGCTTGCGATTACTTTATGGAATACATTCGTTATGGCGTTTAAAGAAACAGAGTAACGTTGAAGAAAGAGAAGGATATCAATTGGTTAGAACAGAAGCACTTCATTTACCTTTTTCGTTTTTCAATGCGCTTTACTGGAGCCAACAATTAAACCTATCTGCGGAAGATGAAGATCGAATCTTGCGCCATGAACTAACACATATTCAACAACATCATAGTATTGATATTATCCTTCTGGAAATTACTAGCATATTATTTTGGTTCAATCCAATCATATGGTTTTACCGAAATGCTATTCGAAATACCCATGAATATTTAGCAGATCAAAAAGTACTTATAAAATCTAAAAAGAAACAATACGGCCAATTATTGTTGCGGCAAATGCAGTCCGGAATCGCATTTTCGCTCGCAAATAATTTCAATCATTCACAATTAAAAAAACGCTTTAACATGATGAATCAAAATAAATCGTCGCGCTGGGCCATCACCAAATATCTTTGGGCCCTGCCATTACTCGCTATCTTATTACTTGCTTTTAAAGCTAGTGACCAGCTAGTCGCCAAATCAGAAATAATAGAAACAAATACCGTAGCCATAGAAAAAAATACGCTTTTAACGATTGCTCCTGGCGACAGCATTCATAGCGAAGTTGATCAAATGCCCTTTTTCCCAGGATGCGCAGATATTGCAGACTTAGAAGAACGTAAAACTTGTGCCACTCAAAAACTATTGACGCATATTTACACCAACATAACCTATCCAGAACTCGCCCGAGAAACTGGAACTCAAGGAACAGTGGTTATCCGTTTTATAGTAGACAAAAAGGGTAAAATCACAAAACCAGAAATCATGCGAAGTATCGGTAATGGCTGTGATGTAGAGGTATCAAGAGTAGTGGAAACTATGCCTGACTGGGAACCTGGAATACACCAAGGAAAACCTGTTAATGTCTATTTCAATCTACCAGTAAAATTTAAACTGGAAGGTGATCCTCCGAAGGTAGACGAATCAGCAAAACCAATAAGTCTAACCATTTTCCCAAATCCAGCAGATAATGATCTAACGGTTAAGATCGATGCTGCGGCAGGACCTGCAACCTTATATCTCAGTGATATTACTGGAAAAGTTTTAAAAGAAATAAGCTATGAAAACTTTTCAGGGACCGGAGAAGAAAGCTTTGACTTGACTAGTTTAAATGTCAAAGGCACTTTATTAGTCACGGTTGTTCAAGGCACCATCACCAAAACAGAACAAGTTATCTTGAGATAAGCCCCGTTCTCCCTCTTACCTCAACCCCGCACTGATTGGTTTCAGTGCGGGGTTTTGTTCTTGGATTATTAACCAGAGATTACAAAAGGAATTCGCTGACACTTTTCCAAAAAAATGTTTTATCTTTGTCATCCTACTATAAAAGTTGTTTAACAAAAATGTTTAGGAGATATCTTCTGTATTATGCGAATCAGGAGTTAAATTTCTATTTAATAATAAAAAAGAGCTTGGGAAATATGCTTCTTGCTTCTTGCTATTTGCTTCCCTCTATCGCGTGCGATAGAAGGGATGAGCTAAATAATTAGCGAACCCGAAGGGACGGGTGGCCAAGCAAATAGCGAGTAGCAAGAAGCAACAACATCCCAAATTCAATTGGAAGATAATGTTGCTTTGATTAATATTTTTATTCCTAATCCCTGATTCGCATTTATTATAATTCCCACGTAAAAGAAGGCGTGACTATCATCAATACTATGGCAAAAAAACAAGCTTCCGCAGCAAATACGAATAAGAAAAAGGCCACTCGAAAATCTACGAAAACTACCAAGCCTAAAGCACTAAAGAATGAAGGCTATTCCGAGCCGGACCAGATGCATATCATTGGAGCACGGATGCACAACCTTAAAGATATTGATGTCTCTATTCCTCGTAATCGATTCGTTGTCATTACCGGTATCAGCGGAAGCGGGAAATCTTCTCTAGCGTTCGATACGATTTATGCGGAAGGACAAAGACGATATATGGAAACGTTTTCCGCCTATGCACGGCAGTTTATCGGAGATATGGAACGACCAGATGTAGAACAAATTACGGGTCTAAGTCCTGTTATTTCTATTGAACAAAAAACGGTGAGTCGAAATCCTCGCTCCACCGTCGGAACCATCACAGAAATTTATGATTTCCTACGATTACTATTCGCTCGTACGGGTGAAGCGTATTCTTATACCACTGGTAAAAAAATGGTCCGTTATAACGAGGATCAAATGCTAGAGCATATTTTTAAAAATTTCAATAAAAAGAAAATCGTTCTGCTTGCCCCTCTTGTCCGTGCTCGAAAAGGACATTACCGAGAACTCTTCGATCAGATCCGAAAACAAGGTTATACTAAAGTTCGAGTGGATGGTGAAATTCTCGACATCAAGTCTGGTATGCAGATCGATCGTTATAAGACCCACGATATTGAGGCTGTGATAGATCGCCTTACTGTCAGTAAGGAACGTCGCGATCGTCTTAATACCTCGTTACAAACTGCGCTCAAAATGGGTAACGGTTTTATTATGGTGCTAGAACATGGAAAGGAAAACGTACAACCTTACAGTAAACATCTGATGGATCCTGACTCTGGGATTTCTTACGAAGAACCTTCTCCTAACGCTTTCTCTTTTAATTCTCCTTATGGTGCGTGTCCAACCTGTAAAGGACTTGGAAAAGTGAATAAAGTAGATCTAAAAAAAGTAATTCCTGACGAAAATTTAAGCCTCAGCAAATCGGGAATTTTACCGTTCGGTGAGCCAAGAGATAATACGACTTATAAGCAAATAAAAAAGATTGCTAAAAAATATAAATTCACCATGACGACTCCGGTCAAAGACATTCCCAAGGAAGCAATGGACATTATGCTTCATGGTGGAAATCTCAGTTATGGTACGATCAAAAAAGTCCAACATGATTTAGTTTACGACTTAGCACAGGAAGGATTATTTAAGATGTTAGAAAGATGGTTTAAAGAATCTACTTCAGAAAAAATCAGAAACTGGGCAGAAGATTTTATGACCATTGATACTTGTTCAGAATGTAACGGACTTCGTCTTAAAAAAGAGTCTTTACATTTTAAATTAAATGAAAAAAATATCGGAGAGTTAGCTGAAATGGATGTGGCCCAACTAGCGGATTGGACAGACAACGTGGGCAAGACTTTTTCTAAAAGACAAAAAGAAATTGCCAAAGATGTCGTAAAAGAAATCCGTTTACGTTTAGGTTTTTTATTACATGTTGGGTTAGACTATCTGAGTCTGAATCGTCCGGCACGTTCGTTGTCTGGAGGAGAAGCACAACGAATTCGTTTGGCTACACAAATAGGTTCTCAACTAACTGGTATCACCTATATTCTAGATGAGCCAAGTATCGGACTGCACCAACGTGACAACCAAAAATTGATTGAGGCGCTTCGAGAGTTATCGGATATTGGCAATACTGTTTTGGTCGTTGAACACGATAAGGACATCATGTTAGCTTCGGATTATCTCATTGATATGGGACCAGGTGCTGGTAAGCTTGGCGGTGAATTAGTAGCCGAAGGTATGCCTAAGGAATTCATGAAAATGAGTACACTAACCGCCGATTATTTACGTGATAAAAAGCGAATCGAAGTACCAACAGAACGTAGAAAAGGCAATGGTAATTTCTTAGAATTAAAAGGGGCGACTGGAAACAACTTAAAGAATGTTGAGGTTAAGATTCCACTCGGAACTTTTACTTGTATCACAGGTGTCTCAGGAAGTGGGAAATCTACTTTGATTAACGAAACCTTATATCCAATCTTACGCGCACATATGTACCGCAGTTCTCAGCGACCGATGCCGCACAAGTCTATCAAAGGAATGGATCATTTGGACAAGGTGATTGAAATTGATCAGTCGCCGATCGGTCGAACACCAAGATCTAACCCAGCGACTTATACTGGCGTTTTTACAGATATTCGTAAGATATTCTCTGAATTACCAGAAGCAAAAATCAGAGGCTATAAACCTGGTCGTTTTTCTTTTAATGTCAAAGGTGGTCGTTGCGAAACTTGCGGCGGTGGTGGTAAACGAGTGATTGAAATGAACTTCTTACCAGACGTAGAAGTAGAATGTGAAGACTGCTTGGGACGTCGTTATAATCGAGAAACACTAGAGGTTTTATATAAAGGAAAATCCATCAACGATGTACTAAACATGACGGTAAAAGAAGCCGAAATTTTCTTTCAACCAATTCCTAATATTTATAGAAAATTAAAAACACTTAAAGAAGTAGGACTCGGATATATTACGTTAGGACAACGCGCGACGACTCTTTCTGGTGGAGAAGCACAACGGGTAAAATTATCCGAAGAATTATCTAAAAGAGATACGGGACAAACGATTTATATTTTGGACGAGCCTACCACAGGTTTGCATTTCGATGATATTCGTCAATTATTAATTGTTCTTAATCGATTGGTAAATAAGGGAAATACGATCCTAGTGATCGAACATAATATGGATGTGATTAAGGTTGCTGACTTTATCATTGACATGGGACTTGAGGGTGGACATCGTGGTGGAGAAGTTGTGGTTACTGGAACGCCGGAAACGGTTGCCAAGCATAAGACGAGTCATACGGGGCGGTATTTGAAGATGGAGTTGTAGGTAAAACACGTTAATTCTCATGAATAAAAAAATAAAATCTAAAGATAGAAATATTGTAAAAATAGCATTTGACGAATCCGGTAATACTGGACAAAACTTAATTGATCCCGTTCAACGTTATTATGTTCTTGCTTCAATAAATTTATCCGACGAAGAAGTTGAATCCTCTTATGAGTTAATGAGAGGAAATGCGAATGAATTGCATTTCGTCAAAATGAAAAAATACAACAATTCAAGAAAAAGCATTATTGAATTTTTAAATTTAGATTTAATCACAGATAGTAAGGTAAAGTTTTCATTTTCAGATAAAAAATTTACTATAATTGGCCACTTAATTGATTTGCTAATTTCGAGAGGGGCTCTCAAACAACAAATAGATGTATTTAGAAATGGATTAGATTTTATTTTACAGAATGCATTTTTAAAAAGCTGCATAATACATGACGACCAGAAACTTTTAATGAAGGTTCTTAATATGTTTGTATTAATTATCAGAGAAAAAAACATTTCATTAAAAGATGATTTTTACAATCTTGTCAAACAATTTAAATCATTAAAATCTGATGGTAATGATAAAGTAATTTTCGACTTTTTATTAAACAGTGAATCAGAGTTTGAAAAGATAATTAATAGTACTAATAAATATACACTTGATCCAACATTAAGTACATTTCTAGTTCTTGCTGATCTTTGGAGTAAAGAAATCAATCAAGAATATGAAGTCATCCATGACAAGTCTAAACAAATGGAACATTGGTCTCCAAGGATAAAATTTTTAAGTGAAAATATGATTTCAACCGATGAGTGGGATACATGTAACTTTAAATTTCCTCTTAATCAAAATAATTTTACTATTAGAGATTCAGTAGATTATAAGAGAATACAATTAGCGGATATTATAGCAAGTTCCATTAGTTTTAAGTTAAATCAAAATCAATCTAAAAATGATTATATCCATTTTGCAAATTCTATAGGTGAAAGTAAATTATTTTCTCTGAATTTCCATAGTATAAAACCTGTTCCAAATCCTATTGTAAAAATAAATGAAATTGAAGATGAAGAGGTGAGAAAAAATTTTAAAGAACTTTTAGAAATATTCGGTAAAAAAAATAAGAGTGTATGATGTTCTCTGCGATAGTAATACACTCCACAGCTTACCACCCACTAAAAAAAATTATCACTCATTTACACTAGCCCTTACCAGCAGATAAGCGTCCTCAGATAAAAAACACTCAAGATTTACACGAAATTCTTACAGGAACTTCTGAGCGTAAATCTTGAGTGCTTTCAACTCCTAAGCCAAATCTTCATCAGTATCATCTTCATCAGCCTCATATGCTAATGCTTTTTGCTTACTTACTTTTTTCCCTCTAAAAAATAAGAACAGATTTAGAAAAAGCATAATACCTAGATAAATGGAGAAGCCGCCAATTTTCATACTCAA
>CALGJS010000208.1 GCA_937927835.1 uncultured Saprospiraceae bacterium
CAATCCTCGACTAATAGAATTATAATGATAACTGATCCCAAACATTTGAACGATATCATCTACTTTACCTACAAAAATTGGCAACGTACTAATCAAGTCGAAGCCCCAATGCACCAAAAAACACAATACGGTTCCGAGAATAAATGCTACTATCTGGTTACGAGTAAGACTGGAAGCCAATAAGCCAATGGCTACAAATGCCGCAGCCAACATCACCAGTCCAAAGTAAGATCCCACTACGCCACCACTATCTAAATTCCCTGGAGGTGATCCAAGCTGATGAACGCTATAATAATATAATCCTGTTGGTAATAGTGCGAATAAAACCAGCACTAATCCCGCAAAGAATTTCCCTAAGACAATGGATAAATCGCTGATCGGTCGAGTGACCAATAATTCAATGGTTCCACTCTGCTGTTCTTCGGCAAAGCTACGCATACAAACCGCAGGAATTAAAAATAAAAATATGATCGGTCCCATCGAAAAAAGCTGATCTAAGGTAGCATATTCATAATCTAGAATACTGTAATCAGGAAAAACCCACATCAACAAGCCCGTCATCAGAATAAATACGCCAATGACTACGTAGCCAATTACCGAACTGAAAAAAGCATTAATTTCTTTTATAAAAATTGCGTACATCTTAATAGCTTAATTAGGGTTTGAAGCGTTGGTTTTGATGATATGTCGATCATTGTAAATTAATAGACATTTAAACATTTTCTCTTCCAATTCATAATATTCGATTTGATTGAGTGCCCGTAATAATACTGGATCATCCTTTAGGCAAATCATCATGTTTTCGAAATTATAATCCATTACTTCTCCCGTCTTCATCAATAGTAGTTTTTCTTTTTTAATCTTAAGGCTACGCTTTTCAGTCGAGCTTCTAAAAGGTCGAGCCGTCACCGGATTATAGGCAGAAAAGACAATCTCTTTTTCCTCTCTTGCTTGGTAGGAGAAATAGCATAATTCTCCTCTTACGCGCATTCCAGCAAACAAGGTAAGTGGTGTGTTTTTTTCTTTTTCAATTTTAAAATACGGAATCCCTCCAATCGTA
The DNA here is from genome assembly GCA_937927835.1 of uncultured Saprospiraceae bacterium. Lineage (GTDB taxonomy): Bacteria > Bacteroidota > Bacteroidia > Chitinophagales > Saprospiraceae > JALZUU01. Next base: position 1,061 of record CALGJS010000208.1, read on the forward strand.
AACCCCCAGATACTATCTAATAAATTTTCTGCAGATGGACCCAATGATTTTTGTTTTAATACTTCAGCTTTGACGGTAAAATTTTCTGGATTTGAAAACACATTCCCTTGCAATTCTTGCCACACCAGTACTGGTGTATTTTTCTGAAAATCTGAAAAGGAAAAATAAATCCCGTCGTTAAATTTATAGTTTTTAGTTACTACGGCTAGTGTATCTTGGGCAGATAAGTTTCCAATTCCTATTATCAAAAGAATTCCTAACAAAAAACCAACAGGGTTTATCCAGCTTTCTCTCATTGATTAGTCCTTTGTTAATTCTTGGAAAACATTTTCAACACTACGCACCTGTTTTTGCATTGCGAGCAAGGTCAAATTATTCTGAACCGCAAACTTAAAAATTCTTTCTCTTGGATCGCCTTTATCTTCGACCTGTAAATTCCATTCTCCACCAGCAATATTTTCAGCAACTTGTACGCCTGGAATTTTTGTTAATAAAGCAGCGGTCGTTTTTTCTTTAAATTCTACTGCGATTGTTAAAGCATTTGAAACGATACTTTGCAGCGCATCAATTTTTTCGTTAGCAACTGCTTTTCCTTTATTGATGATCAGCACTCGATCACAAATCGCTTGCACCTCTTGCATGATGTGTGTAGAAAAAATCACCGTTTTTTCATCTCCAATCTTTTTGATGAGTTGACGAATTTCTACCAATTGATTTGGATCTAGTCCACTAGTCGGCTCATCCAAAATAAGCACCTGTGGATCATGCAGCATGGCTTGTGCCAATCCAACTCTTTGTCGATATCCTTTGGAGAGTGCTCCGATGAGTTTGTTTTGTTCGCGCGTTAGTCCAGTTTGTTCAATCATTTCATCTACTCGAGCACGTGCGCCAGGCAGCTTATGTAGGCCAGCTACAAATCGCAGGTATTCCCGCACATACATGTCCTTGTAAAGCGGATTATGTTCCGGAAGATAACCAATCTGACTTCTTACCTCCATGGGAGAAGTAACCGTATCATATCCACAAACTTCAGCAGTTCCCTCGGTCTGTGGAATAAAACAAGTTAAGATTTTCATAGTGGTCGTCTTTCCAGCACCATTCGGTCCTAGAAAGCCAAGAATTTCTCCCTTTTCCACAGAAAAGCTCAGGTTGTCAACTGCTCGTTGTTCCCCGTAGATTTTAGTAAGTTGATTAATTTTTACTGACATAAATTAGCTATTGGCTTCTCTTCAACGCGATGATACGCAGGAGGGAAGCTTATAAAATGGTCACCAAACAATAGACTTTATTCCTTAATTTTTTGTAAAGATACCAAATAGAGATTTTTGACCAGATTGAGGGTCTTTTTAGAGTGCATAGCCTAGCTATGGACGATAAAAAATCCGAAAAGCTGGACAAAAAGGTCATTTGGGAGCATATAAATTATTTTGGAATAAAGTCTAATAGCAAGAGTCATTTTTTTAACGACCGTAAAGCTACTAAATTTCATCTCCAACACAAAAGAGAAAAATTGTCCATTTTTTGTCCGCATGCGGTTATTTTGTGAATATCCTTAAAACACTTCGTAAGCTTTGGTAGTTAATAAACAAAAATGGATAATTTAAGTTATAGTTCATTCCTAAAACTTGCCTAAATAATTTTATCCAAGTACTAATTTTGAAGTTGTTTAAAACTTCATTTAAAACCTAAATAAAATGAAAAATGTACTCGTCCTTTTAGCTTTTACCATACTGACCTTGATTAGTTGTCAATCTGAACCTAAAGCAACCGCTTCCGCAGAAATTCCTAAAGTCGCTGCTTCTGTTCCTACGCCAGCTCCAGCTCCCGTAGCAGCAGCTCCTGAGACAGATACGACTACCAAGGGAGTAGCCGACGAAGCTCCTGCAGTACCCTCCGAGACCGCACCAGCTCCTAAATCTGTAACCAATACTGAAACACCGGCTGCACCAACTCCCATAAAAGCTACACCACCAAAAGAAATCAAAGAGGTGATCACTGAAAAAAAAGATGATATAGCGGCTAAAATGGCCGCAGAAAAGGAAAGATTAGCAGCTGAAGCAGCTAAAGCCAAAACAGAAGCCGAAAGAAAAGCCAAAGCAGCAGCAGAGAAAGCAACGGAAAAAGCAGCAGAAACTAAGATAAAGGCGACTGAAAAAGTTGAAACGCCAAAAAATAACATAGAAGAAAAGATTGAAAAAGTAAAAGAAATCAAAGAAGAAATGGCTTTTTCTCACCAAGCGTTCGATGACTTACTACGAAAGTATGTAAGCAGTACTGGTAAGGTAAATTATCGTGGATTTAAGAAGGATCAGGCAAAATTAAAGAGCTATCTAAAACAATTGGAAGGTCAGGCAGTAGAAAGTGGTTGGAGTAATAATAAGAAATTGGCTTACTGGATCAATGCTTATAATGCTTATACGATTGATTTGATTCTCAATAACTATCCAATTAAGAGCATCACTGACTTAGAAGGAGGGAAGCCTTGGGATAAGCAATTTATCAAACTAAATGGTAAAACCTTATCGCTGAATAATATTGAAAATGACATTATCCGTCCTACATTTAAGGATGCTCGGATCCACTTTGCAGTAAATTGTGCAGCGAAATCTTGTCCTCCACTACTAAATAAGGCATGGACCGCAGGTAATCTTCAAGGCGAACTAGAAAAACGTACCAAAGCATTTATCAATGATAACAGTTATAATACGATTAGCAGCAAATCGGCTACTATTTCAAAGATTTTTGAGTGGTATGCAGTAGATTTTGGGAATTTGAACGATTATCTCGCAAAATACAGCAG
>CALGJS010000209.1 GCA_937927835.1 uncultured Saprospiraceae bacterium
ACTTCACGGATCACTTCGATTTCGTTGATTACTTGTACTTCTTTGATTACTTCTACCGGTACTTCTTTAATAATCTCAATTTCTTTAATCACTTGTACAGGAACTTCCTTGATTACTTCTACATGTTTGATTACTTCTACCTCTTTAATCACTTCGATAGGAACTTCTTTGATGACCTCTATTTCGCGGATCACTTCCACTTCTTTGATTACCTGAACTGGAATTTCTTTTACTACCTGAACCTCTTTGATCACTTCTACTTCCTTAATCACTTCGAAAGGAACTTCTTTGATGATTTCGATTTCGTTGATTACTTCAACTTCTCTAATTACTTCTACAGGAACTTGAACTTCCTTGATCACTTCTACATTTCTGATTACTTCTACTTCCTTGATCACCTCTACTTCCACTTCTTTGATCACTTCGATTTCGTTGATTACTTCGACCTCTTTAATTACCTCAACTTCCTTAATCACTTCCACTTCTTTGATCATTTCTACAGGAATCTCCTTGATTACCTCAATTTCCTTAATGATCTCTACTTCTCTAGTTACAGGAACATCTCGGGTAAGCTCCACTGTTTTCATCACTTCAATTTCCTTAATCACTTCAACAGGCACTTCTTTGATTACTTCTACGATCTCTTTCACTTCAACGATTCTATCAACCATTACTTCTTTGATCACTTCGATTTCTTTGATTACTTCTACCTCTTTGATCACTTGTACAGGCACTTCTCTGATCACTTCTACCTCTTTGATTACCTCTACAGTTGTCTCAACAGGCACTTCTTTGATGATTTCAACGGTTTTGACATTGTCAATCTCTTTGAATAATTCAACAGGAACTTCTCTGATCACTTCAATCTCTTTGATTACATCTTGGTTTTTGATAATTACCTTATCTCGGAAAACCTCCACTTCTCTAATTACTTCCACTTCCTTGATTACTTCTACAGGAACTTCCTTAATAACCTCTACATTTTTGATTACTTCTACAGGCACTTCTTTGATCACTTCTACTTCTTTGATTACCTCTACCTCTTTCACTTCGCTAGCAGCTTGACGTGCTAATCTAAGGTCTGTTTCTACCTGAGCAAAATTGGTTTTCATTGAATTATAGTCCGTCTCTAGGCTGGTTTTAGCCTTTAAGTTGGTATCTAGCTCTGTTTGTAAAGCCGATACTTTTTTCTTATTCTCGGTCTCTAATTCTTGATATCGCCCGGACATCATATAATTTTTGATCCAGTATCCTAAAAGCCAAGAGAAACCCATACCTAGCATAATTGGGAACCAACAGTTCCAAAAGCCAGCAAGTAAGATTGAATTCGATAACATAGTCTAGTTGTTTGTTATATGTGATTAAATATTGCCTAATTAAGCCCAGACTAATGTCTAGGGGGGAAGTGTCTTCTGAAGACACAGAGATACCATGATTATATTTCACTAAAAGTAAATTTAGCAAGGATATAGCATAGCAAAGTAGTATTCAGTTATGTGGGGTCTGAAAAATTAAGTCCTAGAATTGTGTGTAAGTCGAATAATAGATTCTCTTCTGACAGTTAAAGGGATTTAAGTTTTCTCTCAATGTTATTATAAGTATGTTTTATAGTAAGATCGCTTGGATATAAGGAAAATTTCTTCCTCAGATAAATACGAAGGTAAGATAAAGTTTTCTTTTATTATAAAAAAATTAACTTTAGTATTACATAAATAGACAAAAGTAAATATTCTAAAACTGATTACGAAGTGTTTCAAAAGCTTTTTTAGAATTTTTTTTTTTCAAATTTCGCCATTTTCGTTAAAAGCTGTACCTTTACCAAATATAAAAATTACGCCACTGGTTTTAGGACGTAGTTTTTCCCGAAAAGTCATCAACCTTTTTAATTTTTTACTAATTCGGAAACATACTTAAGAGAAAGCTTCCTTACAAATAATAGTATCCAACTATTTTTAGTCCAGCCGATTCTAGGTATGAATCTTAAAAACAAACATTTACGATGAGACCAATGACACCTGCGTTAATTCTACTGTCAGCCCTCTGGATCTTTGGAGGCTCTTATTTTTTATCGTCCCGTTTCTTTTGTCCAGCAACTGCTGCGGCTGGAGCTGCTACTTCCAGCAACCTTAGCGTAATCGATGGAGATTTTAAAGCAATTTCTACTGGAAACTTCGGATTTCAAAAAAGTGCTGCTGCTATTACGATCACACCTGATGCACAAGAAAAGGTATTTAAAAAGACCGGAACTTATCTAGGTGCAAATACAGATAAAATGCTCGCCCTAACTGGAATGTACGGTAGCGGTGAAGTGAACAAAACTGAATTCGGTAATTTAGGAATCGCTCGTGCAGAGGCAGTTAAGGCTGTTTTAGTTGAAAATGGTGCAAACGCTGATCAGATTACCACTGCTGGAATCGAAAAGCCTAAGCCTGGTTTTATCGACAAAAAATTATACAACGCCGTTGATTTTGATTTTACCAATAGCGAAGTTACTTCTGCTGTTGGTTCAACGCTTAACTTCGATGAATCTAAAACGATTTATTTCGAACAAGATCAAGTTGACTTCTCTTCAGATGATACTAAATTGATGGAAATCATCCAATACCTAGAATCTTACTTAGCAACCAACCCTGACGCCATCGTTACGGTTAATGGTTATACAGATAACCAAGGAAGCTCAGATGAGAAAATGAAAGTGGCTGAAAAAAGAGTAGAAAGAATTCGTAGAATTATCCGTTCTTACAAAAAAGGAAAAGTATTCAGCTCTAAGCAAGTCGTTAGAAACGCAGTAGGTCCTCAAGATCCACAAGCCGACAACGAAACTCCAGAAGGTATCGCAATCAACAACCGGGTAACCATCACCGTTGAATAAGTAGCATAAGCCTCATTGATATTTATTGTCAATCAAAAAAATGCACGAAATAACCATTTCGTGCATTTTTTGTTTTATACAAAAACAATTTCAAAAACAACACCGTAAAACCAATTAAACGATCTACCTGCCGAAGACAGGTTAAACGGTTAAACAAATAAACGATTAAACAAATCAACAAATCAACACCTCAACAATTCAACAACAAATGAAATTCAAAAACCAAGTAGCCATCATCACCGGAGCCGCTGCCGGAATCGGAAAATCCACCGCCCAAGAATTCGCAGCCCAAGGTGCCATCGTCATCCTAGCAGATCGTAATGAAGCAGCAGGCCAAGCCCTCGCGGAAACACTAGTATCCAAAGGAGTTACCGCGACTTTTCATGCCACCGATGTTTCTAATTTAGCATCTGTCGAGGCAGTTTTCGAATTTTGTATGAATACCTATAAACGCTTAGATCACCTGGTCAACAACGCAGGTATCGCCAACGACTTTTCTTTTTTCGAATCCATCACCGATGAAGACTGGCACAAAGTAATTGCCGTCAATCAAACGGGTGTTTTTTATGGGATGCGTGCTGCGCTGAAAATCATGCGTGTACAAGGTTTTGGTTCCATCATTAATACCGCTTCTGCCGCTGGTATCGGAGCCGCTCCACGAATGGGCGCCTATGCTGCTTCTAAACACGCAGTCGTCGGAATGACCAAAACAGCTGCCCACGAATACGGAAAATTCAACGTCCGAATCAACGCCGTTTGTCCTTCGATCATCGAAACAGAAATGGGAATGAGTGGTATAGAAGATGATCCTAAAATTTATAAAATGATGGAAATGGCCGTTCCGATGAAGCGTTTTGGTAAAGCAAGTGAAGTGGCAAAGACGATCTGTTGGTTGTCAAGTGAAGAGGCGAGTTATCTGAATGGAGTAGCGTTGTCGGTAGATGGTGGGTTGAAGGCGTAGTAGACGATCATCGAATCATAAACCTCTGGTTTCCCTTGCCTCGCCTTGCCTTGCACGGCACCGTAAAGACAATTCATGAATTGTCTCTCTACCTGAAACCTAGCCATCTGTATTGTTTATACTAAAAGACTAAAAACGATCAGTAATTCAAAAAATATTGAAATATTGTTAATTGTAGATATAACAAGTTGTGTGCTGAAAAAAAAAGATTATGATTAAATTAATAATAAATAATACTGAAAAAAAAGAACTAATAAACGAAACTAGTTTTGGTGGTTTACCTGTAAAAGAATTAAACAATGATTTTGAATGGCCAAAGTGTAAAACTTGTAATTCTGAAATGCAATATCAAGGAAAAATAAAAACAGATATTGGACTTGAGTTAATATTTATGTGCCAAAATGATCCTGGAATGTGTGATGATTGGGATGCAAATGAAGGAGGAAATAAAGCTATTATTATGCGTGATGAAAAGTTAGAATTTTTCAAACCAAAAAGTAAAGAAAATACGCTTAGAGAAATAGAATACTCAGTTGAAATAGTAGAAGTACAAGCTGAAAGTTACGACGAAGCAATAGAGAATTGGAAAGGAGACACAAGAGACGTATTGGGAAGTGTGTTTGGAAAACCAGATTGGATACAAAATGATGAAACACCTAATTGTGATTGTTGTAATAATAAAATGAGATTTATCGCTCAATTAGAAGAAGGACCTGATCATAAAACTGCAATGAATTTTGGAGGCGCTGGAGTAGGATATCTATTTGATTGTTCAAAAGGGAAAACAGCTAAGTTTCTATGGCAATGTTAAAATAAAACCACAACAGGAAGTTACGATCAAAGCTGCTTCGTGTCTTGCCTCTATGACGAATAGCCGCAACGTTATACCCACTTAAAATTAAAAACAGATACCAACTTTGCCAACAAAAACAAAAGATACAAGAATCAACTGTTACAAATGCATGCGACCTTCCGGCTCCTGCATTTGTAAATATCTTAGTCGGGTACAGACTAAGACTCGGTTTATCATTCTGATGCACCCGAAAGAGTACAAAAGGCAAAGAAACGGAACCGGTCATATGACCAAGCTGCAACTTGAAAATTCAGAAATTATAGTAGGTGTTGATTTTACCAATCACAAACGAGTAAATGAAATACTAAATACACAAAAAAAATGTTTTTTACTTTATCCAGGGAAAACCAGCTTCAACTTATCGGTCAGAGAAAGTTCAGACACAAATGCATTTCTAGGGGAGAATCCATATCTTTTTATACTCGATGGCACCTGGCCTTGTGCCCGTAAAATGCTTAAGCTGAGCAAGAATTTACAAAAGCTAAAAAGAGTCAGTTTTGATAATGAAATCACCTCGAAATTTATTTTTAAGCAGCAGCCAGATGCCCTTTGTCTTAGTACGATTGAGTCCGTCTATACGGTTCTAAATTTATTAAAGAAAGCTAATTTTGAACACTGCGACACCAAAGATTTTCTCCTACCTTTTGAAAAAATGATTGAGTATCAACTCGATTATATCCTCAACCCAAATAATGAACGATATAGTGCCACTGCAAACAAAGAAATTCCTCCTAAGATCAAGTACAAAGTAAATCCGCAAAGGAGTGTTATTTTTGAGCAGGAAGGAGAGTAGGGGATTGGAGATAAAAAATGGTACTGCATGACAGTCTGTTAGCTTCCATTAATCAATGAGAATGTAAACCTTCTTTTGAGTAAAATCCTTGTTTATAACATTGCTATTTTTATTATGAAAAAACTAAACTCTTACCGTCAAAATAATATATTGAGAAGTTTCATTATTTTCTCTGTTTTCTTCATGTTCAGTGCTTGTGATTTGTATAAATCTCAAGCCCCAATTTCGAATGATAAAATCGGAGTTGAGGAAAAAGCACTAGGAAGATGGGTTAATTGTCAAAAAAATAAAGAAGGTTTGTTAATTCCAATTTGTGAACTTGAAATTCTAGATTGGGGAGAGAAAGAAGACTTGGTAATATTTTCAACATTTGACAAGACTGGAAAAAAAGAAGATGACATAATTCCCTTTAAAGTGTGGATTTCTCCTATAAATGATGAAGATTATGTTAATGCGAAAATGATTAACAATCAAAATAACGACTATTATTTTTATCGATATAGGTTAGATGAAAATGGAAAGTTGAAGATGAAATACTTAAAAGATAGCTTGACGCAAAAATTTGAAAGTTCATTAGAATTTAATGACTTTATTAGAAATAATAAATCTGATTTCCATTCTTACTTTAATGAGGATTGGATTGAGTATGTAAAATGGGATTCATTAAAATGGTCAATTGTTAATGAACATATATTAGGTGATATATCACAATTACTAATAGTAGACAGATCAATTCGGTATGAAGAGTTTGAAACAAAATCGATTGAAGAATTGCTACCAAACGCAATCAGCTTAATTAAGCCGAAGAGAGATTATTTGACTTTTCTAGATCAATATCATTTAGTAGCTGAGGAGACGACATGGCAGAAGATAAAACCAACTTTACTTTTGTTAGAATTAAAAGATGGGAATTATAAAAGAATGTTGAAAGGATATAATTGGATATTAGATTTGGAAAATAATTTTCTTTTTAAGAAATAAAAACAATTTTTTTGCAAAAAAAAACTTTATCTTTAAGATTGAATAAGAAGTTTTTAACCAACTTCTAAAATAACTAACAAATGATCCGTTTTTATACCCCAATACTTTTACTACAGATGTTCTGTTTATACCATGCCTATACGTCAAATACAGATAGAAAATGGTTTTGGATAATTATCTTTTTTCCGATCATCGGAAGTCTGATTTATCTTTATGATACCTTTTATACCAGAAACAATATTGACAATTTATCAGAAGGCGTAAAAACTGCTTTCATCGGTAATTACAAAATTGATAAACTAGAAAAACAATTAAAATACTCTGATACCGTTTCCAATAAAATAGAACTAGCAGATGAACATTCACAAGCAGGAAATTATGATAGAGCATTGACTTTATATAAATCCTGTTTGGAAGGTGTTCATAAAAATGACTCTAAATTATTGATTCGAATATTAAATAGCAGTTATCTCAAAAAAGATTATAGCGCAGCGATTCATTACGGAGAACAAAT
>CALGJS010000210.1 GCA_937927835.1 uncultured Saprospiraceae bacterium
TTTTTTAGGCTTACGCCAAAACTGCATTTATCCAAGTTGGGTAAATGCAGTTTTTTTTGTTTGGGGATTTAGGTAATATTTTTTTTTGGTGTGGGCTAGAGCTTTTTTTAATAGTGGTTTAACTGAATGATAGGGGTTTCAAATTTTCATTAACAGCTTCATAAAGACTATGAAGAACTATTGAATAAAAAAGGATCAACGCAAAACGCAAGTAGAATTTTGGTTCTACCTGCGTTTTAATTTAAATAAAATTTGGCTTATTTCTTTCGCTCATAATAAGTAACGATGCTTGCTTTTGCAATAGTATTATTCCAAATATAATATCCAACGATAGCCGGATTTGTATTTGCATCTAACCCCAACTTATCGACTTTAAGTGCATGGATGGTAATAACGTATTGATGGATACCATGATTTTCTGGAGGACAAGGACCTCCGTATCCTGGTGCTCCATAATTGGTGATACTTTGAATCGCATCTTTAGCCATCAATCCTTTTTCAATATTTCCAGCACCTTTAAGCAATTCTTTTACCTCATTTGGAATATCAAAAACTACCCAATGCCACCAACCGCTACCTGTAGGAGCATCTGGATCGTACATAGTAATAGCAAAACTCTTTGTTCCTTCTGGCGCATTCGACCAAGATAGTTGTGGAGATTCATTCTCTCCAGTACAACCGAAACCATTAAACTCCTCTACGTTTGTTGCATTCCCTCCTAATGTACTACTTTCTAAAGTGAAACCACTTTGACCAAATAAACTAAGATTGAATATCAAAGCGACTACCGTAATAAAAATTGATTTGAACATAATATAAATTTTTAGTGATTTAATACTGCAAACTTACGGTCAAATAGCTTTGATACGGTAATGAATAATGTTCAAAAAGTATTTAAAAATGTTCAATTTTCCATTTGATATTGTTTAGGGGTCATTCCGAACTTCTTTTTAAATGCTTGGACAAAGTTGGAAAAATTCTCATAGCCGGCCACTTCGTATAATTCAATAGGACGATTCCTTTTTGTTTGAAGTAGAAAGGCGATATGATGTAATCTTTGGTCTGTGAACCACTTCATAGGAGTAGTTTGATAATGCTTAAAAAATTCTCTTTTAAAAGTTGAAACACTCATATTAGACAAGAAGGCAAGTTCCTCTAAGTTCAACTTATTATACTTATTATTTTCAGCAATATTCGTTAATCGATTGATTTTATCATCTAGATTTTGCACCAAAGAATTTAAAAAATCTGGATCATTCTGATGGACCAAATACAACATAATTTCTTCAAACTTATGTTTCAAAATATTAGTTTGAATCTTTTTCGGAAGCGCTAGAATTTGCTCAAGACTGGCAACAAAATTTTGCACAAAATGATCGTACTTGAAAATATAAAAAGACTTTTGAGTTTTTAACTTTGGCAAAAACTGATCATACTTTTCCAAAAACTGTAGTACTTCTTCATCTGAAAAGAAAAGTAAGATACTTTGATAAACGCTAAAAGAATCAGAGACTTTCTCGGTCATCAAGCAATTCCCAGATTTCATAATCACAAAATGCTCATTACCAATTTGCACCGTTTTATCATCGCCGATCACTTCTTTAGTTCCTGTTCTTAAAAAACTAATCGTATTGGTAGATAAGTTTATCTTCGTTTTTTGGAGGTCTTCCGTTCGTCTATAATTGTATAGCTGCAAATTTTCAGATGCTCCTATTTTTAAATCTTTTGGTAAAACAGTTATTTCCATTGGATTCCTAATTTTTATTTATTAGACTTTATAGATCATAATCACAGGGCAAGTTCCATAAAATCTGTCAGATTGAAATATTTCATCTGTAATCCTACCCTATACTCAACCTAAATATTTATTTATCAAGCATTGCCAAGATCCGTTTTTCAAATCGACTAATCTGTTTCTCCGCTTGATTAAAAAACTTCGTATGTGTTCCTGAAGACGATCCGGTTATCGGAAAAACTACAAATTTAATTTGGTGGATTAATGGAAATACTTCAGAAGAAAAAACTATTGGAGAAGATATTTATTTCCCATCTCATGATACTATTGATTTTGAAATTGTCTTCTAAATCTGCACATCAATCAATCCGTTAATCCGCACATCTACTCCGCCATAACTTACGATTCTAACATCCAACGCCACCTCCTTAAACTGCTCAATTACATTTTCTAAAGACTCCAAAATCCAGTGCATTTCATTCCCAAAAGCACCGCCACCAACCAAGGTTAAATACACAATATTCGATCCCGTCTTTTCTAAATTAATGAGTGCCGCATAAAAAGTGGCCTCGTACAACCCTTCCAAAATCAATCGAGCAAAAGGCTCCCAATAATGCGACTCAATTTGAGAATAGCGAACCGGAAGCGCAGAACAATAAGCTTGGGAAACTAATTGTCCGTCGCCAGTAATGGTTACTTGGGTGTTCCATTGGAGTCCAATTTTTAGTTTGGATTTTAGTTCGTTGTGTTCGGTTGGAGAAAGTTGGGCGAGTTGTTTATTTATCTTTAGGAGTCCGTTGATATCAGGTAAAGCATAGCCGTTGCGCATTTTCCAGAGGGCTTCGTTTTCGTTTCCAAGTGCCTTCCCTATTCCTGCTAAACAATCTATTTGGTTTCGAGTTGATTGTCCTGTTTGACCATTTACCGCTGCTAAGTAATTTCGGTAG
>CALGJS010000211.1 GCA_937927835.1 uncultured Saprospiraceae bacterium
GGATTTGGCATATTCGCTAATTCAATATTAGACTTCAAATAACTTGGTATACTAGTCGATACTGCTTCGCAGCCACCTGTATCATTCAATGGTAAAATGTATTCCCCTGCCGCCAGCAATCCTGGAAATTCTAAAGGAAAATCTCCAAAGCCATCCAATAAGGCACTACCTTTTATGACCAATGGATAATTTCCTGGCTGGTTTGCAGCGGTTGGTGTACCCGTCACCACAATACAGCCTAATAGCGTATCAGGAAAAATGCAATCGGGTGGATTACATAAGTAATTTAATCCTTCAGGTAAGCCTGTAACGGCTCCTGTGGTAGGAATGGTAGCTGAGAACACGTCAATACTCCCCAATGTGCCAACACTTACAGAATCGCCTAATTTTATGGTGAAGACTAATTCATAAGGCTCATTGATACAAGCCGCAAATTCTGCTAATCCACCTTCCCCTTCATTTAAAGGCAGTGGATAAGCTCCTGGAGAAGCATCTTGAAAGGTAGTATCAGGTATACAGGCTAATTCTTGAGCATCCAATTGAGTAAATGCACTGATAAGTGCCACTAATAGTAAAATTTTTTTCATGTAAAATAGATTTGTTAGTGAGGATTAAAGTAGATGTAAAACGGACGTTCTCAGGGGCTGGAATCAGTTGTAATATATAGCTAATATTAATTTTGGTATAAATATACTAGGTTTTAATACATTCCTGTATGCTAGTCGACATTATAGACCTAATTTGAAAACTAATTATCATTTAGATGTGTATTTTTGCTATATACCCCTATGTAAACTATACATTCGGGTATTAATTTTTGAACGATTATTTACAAATCAATATAGATTTTATGAAAAAAACTTTACTTCCAGTCTTACTTATTGGCTTATTCTTTCAAGCATTCTCTCAGAATTTAGTAGAAGCAACGCTACTAGAAACAAGGTCTCAAGCAGAACTAAGCTTAATTTTTACCCTTATAGGTGTCTCTGCTAATAATGGCGGCACAGCCTACAAAGTACTCTATGAAACACCTGATACAGATGGTACGATTGACACCGCTTCTGGTTTGGTGATCTTACCTATCCTTGATAAAGACCTTGCTAAACCTTTTTTGACCTATCAACATGGTACGGCTTCCAGTCGGGATAATGTACCTTCTAGAATTCCGCAAGAAGCCCTGTTAGTTTATTATTTTGCTTCACAAGGATATATCAGTATGGCACCAGATTACTTAGGACTTGGAGATTCTAGACGAGCCATCCACCCTTATGTGCATGCTGACACAGAAGCTTCAGCGGCAATTGATCTATTACGAGCTACTAAACAATATTTAGATGCTGAAGGGATTGCCTATAGCGATCAACTATTCATGACGGGATATTCCCAAGGGGGGCATGCAAGTATGGCCATGCATAAGGAAATTGAAACGAACTTGAGTGAGGAGTTCACCGTCACGGCTGCAAGTCATATGTCTGGACCGTATAGTTTATCGCAAGATATAATAGGTAGTACAGGTACTGATAGAATTTATGACTTTCCATCCTATGTAGTTTGGATTTTTGTAGGATATCAAAGTGTTTATGGGGATTTATATCCTGATTTAGCTACTGTCTTTCAACCAGAATATATAGAGTCTGTGGAACAATTTGCCAATGGAACGATCACAAGGGGCGCCTTAAATGATTTATTAGTAGATCAATTAACAGCAGCCCATGGTGCTTCTTATCCCAATAGACTGTTTACAGAATCTTTTTTGAATGATTTAAGAACTAACCCTGAGAATCCTGCACGACTAGCCTTACAGGCTAATGATCTTTATGATTGGGTGCCTACTGCTCCTACTCAATTATTGTACTGTATGGCAGATGAGCAAGTGGCTTTCACCAATGCCACCTTTACAGATTCAATTATGAATGCCAATGGTGCTCCTAGTGTTACGTCTATTGATATTAACTCTGAGTTTGGCCATGGTGATTGTGTCATTCCTGCTACTGCTAATACGGCTGCTTTCTTTGCTCAGTTTTTAGAAGGCAATGTCACTAGCACCTTAGCAGTTGATCCGACGCTTGCTTTCAAAATCAATCCTAATCCTGCCTCTCAATATATTCGTGTTGCTTTTCCTGCATCAGCCACTACTGCTACTAATATCCAAGTAGTCAATCTTCAAGGGCAATTGATACAGGAACAAGTTGTGGAGTCGCCGACTACCTTAGCAATTGATATGACGAATCAACCCAGTGGTTTGTATATAGTACAGGTAACATCTGATAATGGATTTTGGATAGAAAAAGTGATGGTTGGGAAGTAAAGTGGGTGACAAATTTATCAGCATTTTATACAAAAAAAAGCCTTGCAAAATTAATTGCAAGGCTTTTTTAATGCTATAACAAAGCTGATAACTAGTTACTATAGTCCTCAATTTCTTCAAACTGAGCATTTCTAGCTTGTTCTGCTTCGTGATTTTCCTTGGTATTAACGAATATACTTTTGTACTTCTTTAATCCAGTACCTGCAGGAATCTTCTTACCAACAATTACATTCTCCTTCAATCCTTCTAAGAAATCCATTTTAGCACCGATTGCCGCTGTACTCAATACCTTCGTCGTCTCTTGGAAAGAAGCTGCTGAGATCCAACTAGCCACTCCTAAAGAAGATCTAGTAATACCTTGTAATAATGGTCTAGACGTTGCGTTGACAACATCTCTATATTGTACCAATTTCTTATCGTTACGCTTCAAGAAAGAATTTTCTTCTCTCAATTGACGTAAGCTTACTAATTGACCCGGCTTTAATTTAGTAGAATCACCTGAATCCTCTACGAATTTTTTATCGAAGATAAAGTCATTTTGCGCTAAGAAATCATACCGCTCAACTGCTTCGCCTTCTAAGAAAGTAGAATCTCCTGGATCGACGATAATTACTCGACGCATCATTTGACGAACAATCACCTCGATGTGCTTATCGTTAATCGTGATACCTTGGGATCGGTATACTTCCTGTACACCATTCACTAAGTGATATTGTACCGCAAAAGGCCCTTTAATCGCAAGGATATCAATTGGAGAGATAGACCCATCAGATAATGGTGTTCCAGCTCTAACGAAATCGCCTTCCTGTACTAAGATATGCTTTGATAAACCGACCAAGTATTTTCTCTTTTGATCATCTTTAGAGGTAACAATTACTTCTCTATTACCCCGCTTGATTTTACCAAAAGAAACAACCCCATCAATCTCAGAAGTAGTTGCTGGATTAGAAGGTTTTCTTGCTTCAAATAATTCCGTTACCCGTGGAAGACCACCCGTAATATCCTGAATCTTACCTAGCTTTCTAGGAATCTTAGCGATTCTATCACCTGCTTTCACCTCTGCACCTTCTTCTGCGGATATGTAAGAACCCACTGGCATATTGTAACTTCTCAAGTCTTCTCCGTCCTTACTAACGATCTTAATAATAGGAATTTTCTTCTTATTCTTAGATTCGATAATTACTTTTTCGGAGTGACCTGTTTGATCATCTCTTTCTTGTCTGAACGTAACTCCTTCTTCAATAGCATCAAATCTGATGATACCAGAAAATTCAGAAATAATTACGTTATTAAATGGATCCCATTCACAAATCACATCGCCTTTTGAGACCATTTGTCCTTCTTTCACAAAGATACTGGCACCATAAGGCATGTGCATCGTAGAATATACTTTAGCTGTCTTTGGGTCAACAATTCTTAGTTCCCCTGTTCTTGATAAAATCACATCTGATTCCTTACCGTTTTCATCTTTTACAGATGTCGTACGGATACTATCAAATTCTAATTTACCATCAAACTTACTCGTTAAAGTAGATTCCGTCTTAGAGACAGAAGCAATACCACCGACGTGGAATGTACGAAGTGTCAACTGTGTACCCGGCTCACCAATTGATTGCGCAGCGATGATACCTACTGCATCACCCATTTCTGCAATTCTACCAGTTGCTAAGTTCTTTCCATAACACTTATTACATACCCCTCGCTTAGTTGCACAAGTTAATACAGAACGGATCGTTACCATTTCTATACCTACCTCTTCAATCTCTTTTGCTTTTGCTAAAGTAATATATTCAGCAGCAGGCAAAATCACTTCATCCGTTACTGGGTGAACAACATCATGTAGGGTATATCTACCTTCGATTCTAGTCGCTAAATCCTGAATAATCTTTTCATTCTCCTTCAAAGCAGTTGTATCTATACCTCTCAAAGTATTACAATCTACTTCTTGGATCACTACATCTTGAGCAACATCCACCAAACGTCTAGTCAAATAACCCGCATCGGCTGTCTTCAATGCTGTATCGGCCAAACCTTTTCTCGCACCGTGAGTAGAGATAAAGTATTCCAATACAGATAGTCCATCGACAAAGTTGGATAAGATTGGGTTTTCAATAATCGCCCCACCTGTATCACCAGACTTTCTTGGTTTTGCCATCAAGCCCCGTAGCCCACATAGCTGCTTAATCTGCTGTGTAGATCCACGTGCCCCTGAGTGCAACATCATATATACCGAATTGAAACCATCTTTATGAGTGGCCAATTCGTCCATTAATTTTGAAGTAATCTGATTATCAGCAAAGGTCCATTTATCAATAATCTGGTTGTACCGCTCATTATTGGTAATTAAACCCATCTCGTAGTTCTGCCAAACTTCGTCCACTTCCGTTTGCGCGTCTTCCAAGGTTTTTGCCTTATTAGATGGCGTAATCAAATCTCCTAAGTTAAAGGATAAACCACCTTTGAATGCCCAGTTAAATCCTAGCGTCTTAATATTATCTAAGAACTCAGCAGTCAATGTGAAGGTTGTTCTACGAATGATTCCACCGATTACTTTCTTCAATGCTTTCTTAGTCAAAAGCTGATTGATGAAATTGATACCTTCTGGTGCAACACTATTAAATAGTACCCGACCTACAGTCGTTTCAACTCGCTTAGTGACAACTTCTCCTGTCTCCTCATCCAACCAATTATTTACCCTTACTTTTATCTTATTGTGCAAAGGAATTCTCCCTTCATTGTAGGCAATCATTACCTCTTCGGGAGAGTAGAAAATTGGAATTTTATAATCCTTAGGATGCGTTCGCTCCTTTGTAATATAATATAGTCCCAATACCATATCCTGAGAAGGAAGGGTAATTGGAGATCCATCCTGTGGATTCAACATATTGTGGGCGGACAACATCAATACCTGTGCTTCAAGAATTGCTGCTTGACTCAAAGGTACGTGTACCGCCATTTGATCCCCATCAAAATCGGCGTTGAAGGCACCACATACAAGTGGGTGTAATTGAATCGCTTTACCTTCTACCAAGATCGGTTGGAAAGACTGGATAGACAATCTGTGAAGTGTCGGAGCCCGATTTAACATGATCGGGTGACCTTTCAAGATATTCTCTAAAATTTCCCAGATAACTGGATCTTTTCTATCAACTAATTTTTTCGCAGACTTAACGGTTTTTACAATCCCTCTTTCAATCAATTTTCTGATTACATAAGGTTTGAATAATTCCGATGCCATTCCTTTTGGAAGACCACATTCATGTAATCTTAATGTTGGACCTACAACAATTACAGAACGACCAGAATAATCAACACGTTTTCCTAAAAGGTTTTGACGGAAACGTCCTTGCTTACCTTTCAAGATATCTGACAATGATTTCAATGCACGTCCACCTTCAGCTTTTACAGCATTCGATTTTCTTGAGTTATCAAATAAAGAATCGACTGCTTCTTGAAGCATACGTTTCTCATTTCTTAAGATAACTTCTGGTGCTTTAATTTCTAACAAACGCTTCAAACGGTTGTTACGGATAATTACACGACGATATAAATCATTTAAATCTGAACTTGCAAAACGTCCACCATCTAATGGTACTAACGGACGCAATTCTGGTGGTACTACTGGAAGGTACTGGATCACTGCCCATTCAGGACGGTTGTCCATATGTAGTTGTCCTTCACGCAATGATTCCACAACTCTCAAACGCTTTAAGTTTTCTGACTTACGTTGTTGAGAAGTTTCATTGGCAGCACCATAACGTAAAGATGCAGCAAGTGAATCCAACTCCAAACGTTCAAGCAAATCACGGACTGCTTCAGCACCCATTTTTGCAATGAACTTTTCTGGATCAGAATCATCTAACAATTGGTTGTCGGCAGGTAACTGATCAAGGATTTCAAGATATTCCTCTTCAGTAATCTGATCTAGTTTAGACAGTCCACTATCTTTTACTCCTTCTTCTCCACGCTTCACACCAGGCTGAATTACTACATATCTTTCGTAGTAGATAATGCTTTCTAATTTCTTAGAAGACAATCCTAGTAAATAACCGATTTTGTTTGGTAGCGATTTGAAAAACCAAATGTGTACAACAGGAACCACCAACTTGATGTGTCCCATACGTTCACGACGGACTTTCTTTTCTGTTACTTCTACACCACATCTATCACAGACAATTCCTTTGTAACGAATACGCTTGTACTTTCCGCAATAGCATTCATAATCCTTTACAGGACCAAAAATTCTTTCACAGAATAAACCATCACGTTCTGGCTTGTACGAACGATAGTTAATCGTTTCTGGCTTTAGAACTTCACCAAATGATCTTTCCAAAATATCATCAGGAGATGACAATGAAATGGTAATACTATCAAAAGGCTTCTGCGTTCTTTGGTTTGTATTGTTCTTTTTAAATGACATATATCCAGTTATGTATTTAGGAGAAAGAATGGCTGACTCCATAAAATGAAGTCAGCATTTCGTTTCTAATTTTTTTAATCAAATTTCACATCTAGCGCAAGACCACGTAATTCGTGAATCAATACATTGAATGACTCAGGAATAGATGGTTCTGGTAGTGGATCACCTTTTACAATCGCTTCGTACGCTTTTGCACGACCTTGAATATCATCAGATTTGATGGTCAACAATTCTTGCAAAATACTGGATGCACCGAATGCCTCCAATGCCCATACTTCCATCTCACCAAAACGCTGTCCACCAAACTGAGCTTTACCACCCAATGGTTGTTGTGTAATCAATGAGTAAGGTCCGATAGAACGCGCGTGCATCTTGTCATCAACCATGTGAGATAATTTCAACATGTAGATAACACCGACGGTTGCTTGCTGGTGGAATCGATCTCCAGTTCCTCCATCCTTCAAATAAGTTTGTCCTAATGAAGGTAGATTTTGCGACTGAATGTATTCTTCAATTTCACTTGCTTTTGCTCCATCGAAAATCGGCGTTGCAAATTTGACACCCATCTTCTCACCAGCCCAACCAAGAACTGTTTCGAAAATTTGTCCCAAGTTCATTCTTGAAGGTACACCTAGTGGATTCAATACAATATCAACAGGTGTTCCATCATCCAAGAAAGGCATATCTTCCATACGAACGATACGAGATACAATTCCTTTATTACCGTGACGTCCAGCGAGCTTATCTCCTACTTTAAGTTTTCTTTTCTTAGCCAAATAAACCTTCGCTAATTTCAAAACACCTGCAGGCAACTCATCACCAATACTGATGTTGAATTTTTCACGCTTATAACGACCGACTTCCTCATTTACCTTAATCGTATAGTTGTGTAACAATCTTGCAATCAAAGTGTTCGTAGGTTTGTCATCTGTCCAGTTGCTATAGTCAATAGATGAGAAATCTAAATTCTTGATTACTTTGGTTGAAAACTTGGTTCCTTTTGGAACTAGTTGTTCATTGTAAATACTTTGAACTCCTTGAGAAGTGTGATCTTTAACAATGGTCAAAAGTTTATCAATCAAAATTGTTCTCAGTTCGTTCAATGCAATTGCATGAAGATCATCCAATTTCAAGATTAGTTGTTTCTCTTGTTCTTTTTGAACTTTATCTTTTTTCGCTCTTGCGAATAACTGCTTATTGATGATGACACCTTTAGTAGATGGAGGTGCTTTCATTGAAGCATCCTTTACATCACCCGCTTTGTCACCGAAAATTGCACGCAATAACTTTTCTTCAGGTGTTGGATCAGATTCTCCTTTTGGTGTAATTTTTCCGATGATGATATCACCTTCTTTAATCCACGCTCCTACTCTGATGATTCCGTTTTCATCCAAATCCTTCGTCGCTTCTTCAGAAACGTTAGGAATATCATTGGTTAATTCTTCCTCACCTAGTTTAGTATCACGAACATCTAATTCGAAGTGCTCAATATGTAATGAAGTAAAGATATCTTCACGTACAACTCTTTCTGACAATACAATTGCATCCTCAAAGTTGTAACCATTCCAAGGCATAAATGCTACTTTCAGATTTTGACCTAAAGCCAATTCTCCTTTTTCAGTAGCATATCCATCACAAAGAATCATATCTTTTGTTACACGATCACCTTTTTTGACAATCGGCTTCAAATTGATACAAGTACCTTGATTGGTTCTTTTGAATTTGGTTAATCTATATGACTTTCTGTTGTCTTCAAAAGATACTAATTGATCTTGTTCCGTTCTATCATATCTAATGACTACTTCGTTTGCATCTACATATTCTATTACACCATTTCCTTCTGCGTTGATCATCATACGAGAATCACGGGCAACTTTTCCTTCCAAACCAGTTCCAACAATTGGAGATGCAGGTTTGATTAAAGGTACTGCCTGACGTTGCATGTTCGATCCCATCAGGGCTCTATTTGCATCGTCATTTTCAAGGAAAGGAATTAGTGATGCAGACACCCCAACAATTTGGTTAGGTGCTACATCCATATATTCAACTTCTTCCGGCGTTAATACTGGGAAGTCACCGTGTTCACGGCACTTGATACGATCCGTTTGGAAAACACCAGCTTCATCGATTTCAGAATTAGCTTGTGCAATTTTTTTGAAATCTTCTCCTTCCGCAGAAAGATACTGTTCCTTGCTCTTCATGTCTACTTTACCATTCTTAACTGCGCGGTAAGGCGTTTCCAAGAATCCCATTTTGTTGACCTTCGCGTGTACACATAGTGTAGAGATCAATCCAATGTTAGGTCCCTCCGGTGTTTCAATAGTACAAAGACGACCATAGTGAGAATAGTGAACATCACGAACCTCAAAACCTGCACGCTCTCTAGAAAGACCACCTGGTCCTAGCGCTGAGATACGACGCTTGTGAGTGATCTCAGAAAGTGGATTGGTTTGATCCAAAAATTGAGACAACTGCGAAGTTCCGAAGAAAGAGTTAATAACGGAAGATAAAGTTCTCGCGTTGATCAAATCGATCGGTGTAAAGACTTCATTATCACGAACGTTCATACGTTCACGAATTGTTCTAGCCATACGAGCCAAACCGACACCAAACTGAGCGTACAACTGTTCTCCAACAGTTCTAACACGTCTATTACTTAAATGATCAATATCATCGATTTCTGCTTTTTGGTTCATCAAACGAACCAAGTAAGAAACGATGGTAATGATATCATCTTTAGTTAAGACAAGCGTTTCTTTAGAAACATTCTTTCCTAATTTTCTGTTGATTTTGTAACGCCCTACTTCTCCTAGGTTATAACGTTTGTCAGAGAAAAACAATTTGTCGATGATTCCACGAGCAGTATCATCATCTGGTGGTTCTGTTCCTCTTAATTGACGGTAGATATATTGCACTGCTTCCAGTTCAGAACTAGAAGGATCTTTGTGCAAGGTGTTATATATAATAGAATAATCATCCTGGATATCAGACTTTTGCAAGATGATGGTTTCAGAACCAGCATCTAGAATTTGTTGGATATTTTCTTCATCCAACTCGATATCTCTTTCTAGGATAATTTCGTTTCTTTCGATGTTAATTACCTCACCAGTATCTTCATCAACGAAATCTTCATTCCATTTACGAAGTACACGTGCAGCTAATTTTCTTCCGACTGCTTTCTTCAAATCTTTTTTAGTGGCTTTAATTTCTTCGGCCAAATCAAAAAGATCAAGGATTGCTTTATCAGAGTCATATCCGATTGCACGTAACAGTGTGGTTACTGGGAATTTCTTTTTACGATCGATGTAAGCATACATCACCGTGTTGATATCCGTTGCGAATTCCATCCAAGCTCCTTTAAAAGGAATAACTCTTGCGGAATAGATTTTGGTACCATTCGGGTGAAAACTTTGTCCGAAGAAAACTCCAGGAGAACGATGTAATTGTGAAACTATAACACGCTCTGCACCGTTTATAACAAAGGTACCTTTAGGAGTCATGTAAGGAATGTTTCCTAAGAATACATCCTGTACAATAGTTTCAAAATCGACGTGTTCTTCATCATTACAAGAAAGACGAAGTTTAGCTTTCAAAGGAACGCTGTGCGTCAATCCACGTTGCATACACTCATGAATAGTGTAACGAGGCGGATCGATGAAATAATCTAAGAATTCAAGAACAAAGATGTTTCTTGAATCTGTAATTGGGAAGTTTTCCTGAAATACTCTATAAAGACCTTCGTTCATTCTGTTTTCAGGAGTTGTTTCTAATTGAAAGAACTCATGAAAAGATTTCAATTGAATCTCCAAAAGGTCAGGGTAAGACGACGACGATGCAAGTTTAATTTTACCGAAATTAACTCTCATCGGAGCTTTTGCAACATTGGTTTTTGCCATGAAAAAAATGTTTTTTTTAGCTAAGCAATGAAGGCACATTTGTAGTGCCTCGAGAAAAATTGAAAGTGTATCTTTTTACATCTTTCATAAACGCAGGAATAGGCTTAACCAATAATTGTTATTGGTTAAGCCTAAAATTCGTGTATCGTTTAGTTACTGAAGTCATTAAAGCGATAGCGAATCAATCGAATTATTTAAGTTCGACTGAAGCACCTGCAGCTTCTAGTGCTGCTTTTACTTTCTCAGCTTCGTCTTTAGATACGCCTTCCTTTACAGGAGCTGGAGCACCATCAACTAAATCTTTTGCCTCTTTTAAGCCTACACCTAATAGAGTTTTTACTTCTTTTACTACTTTCAATTTCGCAGCACCTGCAGAAGTCAACATGACAGTGAACTCAGTTTGTTCAGCACCAGCGTCACCGCCTCCGCCACCACCACCAGGGCCAGCGACTACAGCTGCAGCAGCAGGTTCAATTCCGTGTTCTTCTTTCATGATCTCAGCTAATTCGCTTACTTCTTTTACTGTAAGTCCTACTAACTGATCAGCGATTGATTTTAAATCCGCCATTTTATTCTTAAATTTTAATTGTTAACAAATAATAAAAAGTGTATATAAAGTTAACTTGGAAGCCGTATTTATTCGCCTTTACTTTCCAAAGCTTTAAGCAATCCACCGATCGTATTCTGACCTGATTGAAGTGCTCCAAGAACTGTTTTCATAGGTGATTGTAACAACATGATTACATCGCCTAACAATTCATCTTTAGATTTCAGACTTGATAGTTTAATCACTTCAGCATCTCCCAAGAATACATCTGAATCGATGTAAGCTGCTTTCAAAATTGGTCTTTCTTTGTCTTTACCTCTGAATTCTTTTACCAATTTTGCTGGAATTGCAGCTTGATCTGAGAACATTAATGCTGTAGGACCTTTTAGTGCATCGTATAAACTTTTAAGACCTTTATCATCTTCAAGTTTTTCGATGGCTTTCATTACCAACTTGTTCTTGACTACTTTCATTTCAACTTCTTTTTCGTAGCATTTTCTACGAAGATCGTTTACATCAGAAACGGTCATAGAAGAAGCGTCAGCTAAGTAGATGTACTGACTGTTGGCTAATTTATCTGCTAAGACGTCGATTTGCGCCGTTTTTTCTATTTTATTCATAATTCGAAAATTTAAAAAACCTTACTTAAAGTTTGATTGATTTAGGTTCAACCTTAATTCCAGGACTCATAGTACTTGCTACAGTGATTGATTTCACGTAGGTACCTTTAGCGGAAGAAGGTTTCATCTTAATGATCGTTCCTAACACTTCATTTGCGTTATCGACCAACTTATCAGCGGTAAAGCTTACTCTACCGACAGATGAATGAATGATACCAAACTTATCAACTCTAAAAGCGATTTTTCCACCTTTTACATCCTTCACAGCAGCAGCAACATCATTGGTTACCGTTCCTGTTTTCGGGTTAGGCATCAAACCTCTAGGTCCTAGTATTCTACCGATTCTACCAATTTTAGCCATTACAGAAGGCATTGCGACGATAACGTCAACGTCTGTCCATCCGCCTTGGATTTTTTGGATAAATTCATCTAACCCAACATGATCTGCACCAGCTTCTTTAGCTTCTGCTTCTTTGTCAGGAGTACAAAGTACCAATACTGATTTTGATTTTCCTGTACCGTGTGGTAGTGATACAGTTCCTCTAAGTGCCTGATCGGCTTTTTTAGGATCGATTCCTAAACGAATGTGAACATCTACAGATGCGTCAAATTTTGTTGTGTTTACATCTTTGACTAGTGCCATTGCGTCAGCAAGCTGGTATAGCTTATCGACATCAACTTTGGCATCTGCAGCTTTTCTCTTTTTGGAAAGTTTTGCCATTTTTCAATTTTTTTAGGTACAAGCGTTTAGGACATTATCGTCAAAAACTCCCTGTTATAAAGTAAGTGTGTTGTTCTAAATTGTGTGCCTCCTTAAGCTTCCCAAGGTGGCGTTCCTTTGATCGTAATTCCTACACTACGAGCAGTACCAGCAATCATTTTCATTGCGGATTCTATTTTTGGTGCGTTCAAGTCTGACATCTTATCTTCAGCAATTGCTTTTACTTGATCCCAGGTTACAGATCCAACTTTTTGTCTATTAGATTCTGGGCTTCCTTTTTTCAACTTTGCAGCATTTAGCAACTGAACTGAAGCAGGACTTGTTTTGATAACGAAATCAAAAGATTTATCAGAATAAACCGTGATTACCACTGGTACAACCTGTCCTTTCTTGTCTTCCGTTTTAGCATTGAAACGCTTACAAAACTCCATGATGTTAACACCCTTTGCACCTAATGCAGGTCCTACTGGTGGTGCTGGATTTGCTGCTCCACCTCTAACTTGAAGTTTTATAAAAGTATCTACT
>CALGJS010000212.1 GCA_937927835.1 uncultured Saprospiraceae bacterium
ACGATGGACAGCAGAAGACGAAGGTCCAATAGAAACGCCTCAAGATAATCGTCGATTATTAATCCTACGCGGAGTTCCAAAAATGGAGAACCAACAGATCATGCAACGCTTTATTCCGACGATAGATAGTCGAACGGTACAAGATCAACTTCGCGCTGCCACTAAAAAGAAACGAGCTTATAAAAAATTTAAAGACGTCCTTTATAAGTTTCCGACCGTACAACAAGAATGGTTTGATTTTAATATTTCTGCTTTATCTGTTTATATAGAACGAAGGATTCAAGAAGCGACCAAAGAAGCCATTGCTCTTACTCGATTTTTACATGTTACTCCCGTTTTACCAACAGAAGATCTAGAAAGAGATTTGGAGTGGTATAAAAACAAACTAGGTTTTAGTGCACTGCATATTGCTCAAGATTATGCGATTTTAAAACGAGCAGGAATTTCCATCCACCTTCAATGGCATGCAAATACGTTAGAAGATCCATTACTTGGAGGCTCGGTTGTTAAGTTTTTTGTGAAAAACATTGATACCCTTTTTCAAGAAATAGTGGACAAAGGAATCGTTCCACCAAACAAGCTTTCTAAAAATACACCTTGGAATACGCACGAATTTGGGTTGTATGATTTGAACAATAATGCGATTTTTTTCGTAGAAGATATTGAATTCTAAACTAAGAAAAAGCTACACCTTTTCCTTAACATTACTCCAATACTTGCATCAGCTATTTCTCCTTATCGGAAAATTTAAGAGCATACTTATTCAACTTAGTCCAAATTGAAGTGGATGTTTCGATAGTATGCTTATTACCATCCATATCCATATTAATAATCATAAGCAATCCTATGTTATTTTCTGGATGGAAGAACATAATTGAATTAGCACCAGGATCACTTCCGGTATGGCCTTTATAACCATTATCCAAAACATTCCAAAAGATACCATAGGTATTCTGATCTGCGGGATTACCGATTATCGGAACTTGATTTTTTAGCATTTCATCAAAAGCAGTTTTTGATAAAATTGACGGTTCACCTCTTGAACCACGAAGTAATTCCATCATGTAAAGACTAAGGTTATCCACATTTGTAATCAAGCCACCATCTGGAAAAGTAGTCAATGAATATAGCGGAAGTTGTCTTGGCTTTTTAGGTAAGTAAAGTGTTGCATGTTGTTGCAAATCACACTTGTCTAATGACCAAGAAGTAGAGGACATTTTAATTGGGTCAAATAATTCTCGTTTGGTGAAAACTTCAAATGGCTCACCCGCAACTACTTCTACAATCATAGCTCCTAGTGTGGAACCAACATTCGTATATTCATATTGAGTCCCTGGTTTTGTTTTTCCAAAATTCTTTTTATGATAGTATGCTCCATCGAGAAGAAGATATTTTTGGAGAAAACTTTGTATACTTTCTTTTTTATTCTTCTTAAGCTTGTTGAAATAAAGTCTTTGAAAAAAATTTAAATGCTTGGCAGCTTTTGCTTTTGGTTTATAAAGGACGTAAGACTTATTATAATACTTGGAGTCATTAATACCTGAAGTATGTGCTGCGATTTGCCTTACCGTTATCGGTGCATTTGGAAAACGGGGATGAACAACTTTAAATGGTAATATTTCATTGATATTCGCATCCAAATCCAGCTTTCCTTGGTCCACTAATTTCATGAGCGCTAATCCAATGACCGTTTTAGAAGTTGACCCGATATTTTGAATGGTTTCGGTAGTATAAGGTCTCTTGGATTCTATATCGGCAAAACCGAATCCGTTTTTATAAATAATTTTATCTTTTTTGACTACCGCAACAGCAAAACCTGGAACATTCGTTTCTTTGGCGATTAATTCAAAGGCTGCCGTAAGAGAGTCCGTAGCATTCTGCGCATTTAAGGAACACACAGAAATCATTAAACAGAAAATTAGGTTTTTCATAGAAAATATATATTTATCACTTTAGTAAATAATGTTCTTATCACTTCGACGTTCAGTTCAAATTTAATCTATTTTTAGTTTATTCCTGCCATAAAATGCTCTTCATAATCTTAATTTTTAAAAACAGAAGCATAAATTGCAGCAATAAAATTTTAAACACTTTTCATACTTGAATCACCTATTCTTTACCTGCTGTTTTTAACATCTACCACTTCTCCCCATAAGTTCTTATTTTTATTCCTTCAAGTTTCTTAAGAAACGGCGAATATTTTTCTAGTAGAATTATTTAAACTATTAAGAACTAACAAACTATTGATTAGTTTAAACAAAATAAGCTGGCAATAAATTTGACTAAACAAAACGGTTACTCTATTTTAATTTTATAAAAAACATCCAATGTCTAACACCTATAAAAAATATCTAGCTCATAATAAAAAACATACCGACCTCCAATTTGCCACGGCACTACTCCATTGGGATAAGGAAGTTTATTTACCAAAAAAAGGAAATCGTTTTCGAGCTCAACAATTAGCGACACTATCTGCTATTTCTCACGAGATGATGACCAATCGAAAGTATGGAAAATTGATTGAAGATTTATTTAAAAATAAAAAATCATTAAGTCCCACGGAGCGTAGAAATATAGAA
>CALGJS010000213.1 GCA_937927835.1 uncultured Saprospiraceae bacterium
CCTCTCCATAAAGCGGTACAAGATCCTTCGATTTTTGTAGAGCCAATGGTTCTTTCTCCTTTTTGATCAAAATACGGCTTTAAGGGATTGGAATGTAACAATAAGGTATCACCTTGATAGATCAAGAGATCAGGGACTTGAGCAATAGCAAATAGCGACTGACCAAATAAAATGGCAGCAAGAAAAAAGATAAACTTCATAATTCAGCGGGTTCGTCTACGCTGATAGATGAGGAAATTGGTGTTTTGGGTGGGTTTAAAAATAATGAATATTGAAAACCCAATTTTGAATATTCATTATTCCCTATCCCATCCGTTGAAAGGGAATCTCCCACTCCATTGGCTCTTCCATCTTCTTCACTATTTTGACGATGTTTTTTCCTCGTTTTGCATTCATCATATCTAGATAAGCGATTACCCCAAATTGACCAGAAAATGGTTGCTCATATTTTAGAAAATCAACTTGGACTTTTTCGCCATTTAAGAAGACATCATGATAGTTGGTATAGCAATCTAAATACCAGTTTGGTTTTTCATCTTCCTCCGGTGGAATTGTTCCACAAAAGTCTTCAAACAAATCTTGCTCGTAGGTATAAATAGGAATAAACAATCGAACGAGATCCGATTCGACTACATCTTGATCTAATTGGGGAGCAATTAAAAAGGTTCCTTCTTCGCTTCGATTGGCGTAGAATCCATTATGTGCTCTAGTGGTATCAAAGATTCGTTCTTGAGAAACAAGGTAGGGAATATTACTGTTTCTAAATTGAAACATCGTAATGATAAAACCAATTACGACAATTGAAATCGTTAACCAAACTAAAGACTTTTTCTTTTTGTAATTAGATCCAAAGGTCATGGAAATCTGTAACATATATTTATACAGAGGTCCAAACATTAGCAAAGAACCCCATTTTACAGAATTAAAATACCAATTTTGAATGCGTTCATTTTGTTTAAACTTTTTGATATTGGCTACTACTCCGATTATCATAAAAAAAGCATAAGCAATCCCAAGTAAGACCAACGGAATTAGCAATACATAATTCGATACATAGTCCGACAATATATTAAATAGTATTAATCCAAAACAGATCAACATTGACATATTGAAATAAATCAATAGCATAAAAAAGGCGGCTGAAAAAATCACACTACTCAAATCGTCCACATCGTGAATGGTCTTTTTTAGTTTTGGCAAGAACTCTGCAATCTTTCGAGTATAAATTTCAGAATAGGCACTGTCCTCCAGTCCATAGTCCGGAAATACAGAATTTAGCCCAACCAATCCTACCCAGTAGGCACGCAATAAAAAATGCGCTACAAACATAGAGGTCAAGATACTGACCGCTAGTAGTCCAACGAAAACAATTCCATAACCTGCCAAATGCTGCCAAGGTGGCAATTGATCTAATGCTAAAATAGTTGCCCAATCAATTAGTTTAAAAAGTTGTAGCGTACCAAAAATCGCGACAGTGGAGATCAATAGTTCTGCTTCCCAACTTTCTTCCTTTAATCTTTGCAGCCAATTCTGATCTTTATTTTGGGTAGTTTCGCTCATTTGTATTTCTTGTTTGGTTGTCATGTAAAGACAATTAATGAGTTGTCTTTATTAGTATTCAATCCTTAAATATAGAAAAAAAATAGGATTATTTAAAATCGATTTCACCGTCTTAATTTTGTTAATTACGGTCTAAAGTATAGCACATAATGTTTGGCTTTGGTGAGATATTCTGGTGATTTAAAATTTAGGTTTTCTTCGCTTTTGTAAATTAAAAAACAAATAAGCAAAAAAACGAGGGCAAAGACCACCGTGAATTTTGTGTAGAAAATTATTATTAAAGTGTATTAAAAACGATGAGTGATAACCATCCTACCTTAAGAGTTCCTCAACCAAAAAATATTTTTAATCCACTACTATAGTTTCCTTTTCGATAACCTTACCTTCAACAAATAAGCTCACCCAATAAACACCTTGAGGTAATTCAAAATCTATCGTTGAAGTTCTAGTCCCATTTTCTGGAGAGGTTCTTCCTTGTACCAATTGCCCTAAAGCATTGGTTATTTTCACTTCCCAATTAGCTGAATTTTGAAAAGCTAAATCCACTTTAAAACTTCCATTATTTGGATTGGGACTTATGATTAGATAATGAGAATTAATCAGATTTTCTGTGTTAGTAATTTGATCAACAGTAATCGATTCTATTTGGATACATCCCTTAAGATCGGTAACCGTCACGGTATAATCACCTGCGGGGAGATCCGTTGCTATATTTTCAAATAGATTGGAATCATGAGACCAAGAATAGGTATAAGGACTTTGTCCATTGTTTGGTTCAACAATAATTTCTCCATTTGAAGAAGCGTTTATATCCGGAGATGTCGAGATCGTCAAATCAATTGGATCGGGTTGATTAAGCATAAAACTGGTGTCTATTTGAGAACCATCTAAAAAGAAAATAGTTAGATCATAAGTACCTTCCGAGAGTCCCGTTTCAATCAGTCCTGTATTGCCTGTACTCCAAGAAATTGAATCATAAAAAGGAGAATCATACAAAATAAAAATACTGCCATCCGCTCCATCAAAACAATCTGGATCCTCTGTTGCTACAAATAATGGTACATCGGAAACAAAAATATTTTCTACGGTATTGGTTAAAATAGGAGGATTAAAATCAAAAAAGATACTTGCTTCGTTTGTTATAAATGTATTCTCTGGTAATTCATCTTTAGGTAAAATTCGGTAATGAATATAGCCATGACTTTCTACTTCATTGACAGTACTATCCGGAAGTAAAATATTTTCAAAGACGAATAATAATCTTCCGGTTTGTTGATCTAGGGTTGCTTTATAAACGTGACTAGCACTTAAAACATCCAACGACGAATAGTCCAGATTGTCATCAAGATAATCTTCAATCACAACCGTAAAAGCCGTATCCGTTCCAGTATTTTGGAATCGAACGGTATAATCTAGGGTATCACCAAAAAGGGTAAAATTATCGAAACCAGGAATGTTTGGTTCAACTAATTTATCATTTGGATCGTAAGCACAATTAATTTGAGGACGGTATCCTACTCCTTCTGAAGCGAAGTAAGTTCCATCCTGACTTTCTATGGTGGTTGTATTATTAAATGAAAGGAATTCTCCAATAGATTCAACTCCTGGGATTTTAAATAAAACTTGAATTTGAGCAGAATGCGTTGGTGCAAGGTTTTTATGAGACCAAAAATATTCATCATCGACGATTGAGTCTGGTGGCGGAGATGAAGTAATAAAATTAACTCTTGGATCTACTGTAAGGGTTATTTTTAAATCTCCAACCACTGTCCCTGTATTTTGGTAACTCAACCAAAAAGGGACCTCGAATCCACATCGAGTCGGTGCGGAAATAATATTAGTTTTGACTGCAGCTTCCTCTCGTTCTGGCATTACTCCAAAACAAACTTGGGCATTCATACTATCATTAACCATAACGGATACGGTTGAAGGAGTTGTAAAAATAAGGTTAGAAGGAACAGAACAATTTAAGTTGTATTCCCCTTCATTCACTACATAATTAAAGTATCCAATATCGCTTGGGTAAGTAAAATTAGCACCAGGTTCAAGGCTAACAGAATTTGGAAAAATTAACGGCTCACCTACGTCCATAGAAGCATTTCCATTAAAATCAAGAAAGACCTTACCATTAATTTTAATCTCAGAGAACAAATTTTCAATAAATTGAATCTCTTTATCAATGCCATTGTGTATTAACAAATCCATGTCTTGGTCTCCATCATAGTCATCAACTGAAAGTTGAATTGTTGATTCAGGAAGTTCGTAACTTATAGGAGTTGAGGAGAATAAATTTGGACCACCAATAAATTCATAAGTGTGTAAAAAAGCTGCATCAAAAACGATCTCAGCTATTAATAAATCTGAGTCACCATCTAAATCAAAATCACGTAAAAAGAATTGAGTTTCAGAATTAAAATCATGCGGCACCAAAAATGTAATGAGGTCAGAATAATTTCCTACTTCGCCATTATTTTTTCGAATATTAACCTTACTGTCCTCTGTAAAATAAATTAGATCATTCCAACCATTTCCGTCTAAATCCGATAAAATAAAATTCTCTTGATCGGCTATCAACACCAATGTTACTGAATTTAAAAAAGTACCGTTTTCATTTTCCATCCACGAAAAATTATTCCCAGGTCTATCGTAATAAAATATATCCAAATCTCCATCTAAATCTACATCTTCTAAAAGGAGTCCTTCAAAAGAAGAAGGATTAATAGTTTGCAAAGATGAAAAACTACCTTGGCCATTCAAGTTTTCCAACCAATAAACTCCTTGATCAAAGAGACCATTTCGATTTATAAGAATGTCGGGATCACCATCACTATCAAGATCATTAACAAATATTTTACCATTCCCCTGCTCATCGGAGAATAATACTTTACCTAATTCAAAATTATTTTCTTCTTCAATTTTTTCATACCAAATCACTTCAAATTCTGGTTCAGTAGTCAAAACTAC
>CALGJS010000214.1 GCA_937927835.1 uncultured Saprospiraceae bacterium
TAAACGGAAAATTTTAGAACCTTTATCTGTCCATACACCCGCAGATAATCCGTAAGGCGTATTGTTGGCTTTAGTCAATGCTTCTTCCACTGTACGAATCGTTTGCACGGCGAGTACAGGACCAAAGATCTCTTCTTGTACAATTCGATGTGATTGTGCCGTATTGGTAAAGAGGGTAGGCTTGCACCAAAATCCACCGTTCTTTGGTAGCGCACAACTAGGTTGAAAGAATTCGGCTCCTTCTCCTTTTCCGATCTTAATATATTCTTTGATCGTCTTTAATTGGTTTTGTGAATTGATCGCACCGATATCTGTATTTTTATCCAATGGATCACCAACGATCAACGTTTCCATTCTCGTTTTGAGTTTATGGATCACTTCTTCCGCGACGGACTCTTGCACAAACAAACGACTACCAGCACAGCAAACATGTCCTTGATTAAAATAAATTCCATTGATAATTCCTTCCACTGCCTGATCGATCGGAGCATCTTCCAAAATGATGTTGGCGGCTTTTCCACCCAGCTCTAAGGTTACTTTTTTATCCGTTCCTGCGACTGCTCGTTGAATAATTTTTCCAACGCCAGTAGAACCTGTAAAAGCAATCTTGTCAACATCAGGATGATTAACGATCGCTGCACCCGTAGCGCCTGCACCTGTTACAATATTTACAACACCCGGCGGTAATCCTGCATCTTGAATAAGTTCAGCCAATTTAAGTGCGGTTAGCGAAGTTGTTTCTGCGGGTTTAATCACAATCGTGTTTCCTGTTGCTAAAGCTGGAGCAATTTTCCAAGCAGCCATCAATAATGGAAAGTTCCAAGGGATAACTTGTCCTGCTACTCCCAATGGTTTTACTTGTGCATTTGGAAAAGCATATTGTAATTTATCTGCCCAACCGGCATAGTAGAAAAAGTGTGCCGCAGCTAGAGGAATATCAATATCGCGTGATTCTCGAATTGGCTTACCACCATCTAGACTTTCAATGACTGCAAACTCTTTTGCTCGTTCTTGAATCAAGCGAGCAATCCGATAAACATATTTTCCACGTTCTTTTGCGGGCATTTTCGACCAGACATTTTCGTACGCTTTGCGAGCAGCTTTAACTGCCTTGTCTACATCTTTATCATTGGCCTCTGCTATCTTCGAAAGCACTTCGCCCGTCGCCGGGTTGATGGTGTCGAAGTGTTTTTTACTAGAAGGCTTAACAAATTCACCGTTAATAAAAAGATTGTATTGCTTTTTTATTTCCACGTGACCCGTACTTTCCGGTGATGGTGCATAAGTCCAGTCGGTCGCAAAGTTGAGGGTAGGAGAGGAAGTATTCTTTTTTGCCATTTTTTTATTTTGTTTAATCGTTGATTTGTTTAATCGTTTAATCGTTTAATTTTTTTCAATTCAACAAATCAACGATTCAACAAATCAACAAGACATTAGTCTTTAGAAATATAATCCATGGAGCCGTAAACGCCATCTCGTTGTTTGATCAATTGTAAGATCAAGTCATTGGCGAGACTACTTGCTCCGAATCGGAACCATTTATTATCCAACCAGTCTTGGCCAAGGGTTTCGCGAACCATCACTAGATAGTGGACGGCTTGTTTTGCGGTACGAATTCCACCGGCCGGTTTCATTCCGATCATGGTACCTGTTTTAAAATAATAATCTCGGATCGCTTCTAGCATGACCAAGGTCACGGGCATAGTCGCTGCAGGACTAATTTTTCCGGTACTAGTTTTAATAAAGTCAGCGCCTGCTAGAATTGCAATATCACTGGCCTTTCGAATATTATCGAGGGTGCCGAGTTCGCCTGTTTCTAAGATTACTTTTAGTCGTGCATTGCCGCAAGCTTTTTTGATGGCTGCGATTTCATCATAGACATATTCGTATTCTCCAGATAAAAATTTACCACGAGAGATCACCATATCTACTTCATCTGCGCCTTCACTGACGGCATATTCTGTGTCTCTGATTTTGACATCCATTGGTGCCTGTCCACTCGGAAAAGCGGTTGCTACGGCGGCTACTTTTACGCCACTACCTTTGACCAATTTTTTAGCCACGCGGACCATTGTTGGGTATACACAAACAGCTGCGGTCGTTGGTAAGCCAGGATATCCAAGATGAGGATTCATGGCTTTTTGGCAGAGCTGTTGCACTTTGCCGGGCGTATCTGCCCCTTCAAGCGTGGTCAGATCGACCATGTTCAGTGCCAGTTTGAGCGCTTGTACTTTTGCTGCTTTTTTGATACTCCGTTTCGTAAAACGAGCTGCGCGTTCTTCAGCACCTACTTGATCGATAGTAGGAGAGGAAAAGGAGGGATATATTTTTGCCATAAGAGAAAAATTTTGAGGTATAAAAATACGAATATTAATTGAAGATATTGAAAGGTTTAATTGATGATATCTTGAATAGCTTCAGGAAAATAAGCGGTTTTTCTGCTTACGCAAAATAGGAAAGAGAATAGAACGGAAAGGGCAGGGGAGTATTCGGTTATTTTTTTGGTGGTACACCCAGAAGATTATAAGAGGGAGTTATTGAAATTATAGGGTTTTTGAGGACGATTGGGTGATTCTAAGCTAGTTGTTTTAGAATTTCAAAATCAAAGGCAACTACAAGCGCAACTTCAAATCTCTTCAACGTAAAAAAGCAGACCCAAAAGGAGATAATCAACCAATCAGCAAGCCGCGATAGAGTGTTTGAATTTGAAATTGAATTTGAAATTGCTCTTGAAAAAAGATTGAAATTGC
>CALGJS010000215.1 GCA_937927835.1 uncultured Saprospiraceae bacterium
AGGAGCCTCAGCAGCCCAAGCACGTAGTGCATTATGATCTTTCTCAACAATGGCCTTAGCTGCTGTGTCAACAGGCGTTCCTTTATATAGGGTGCCTTTTGGTTCAGTGCAGCTCAATATTCCTGAAAAGATTAAGGCTACCGTAGTATAATAAAAAAGATATTTCATAATACAAATTTAGATTTAGTCACACCCTAAAGCGCTTAAAACTGAACTCATTAGATGTTTTATTCTAGCTAATATGGTATAAGCTAAATTAGTAGGGTCTAGGCTCGTAAAGAAATCAGTCCATTCAGATGTAAGTTGAATAAATTTGTCAGTTCCAACCTGAACAGTTCCAAAATAGTTTTACTAAACATTGCCCAGAAACACGTTTAGTAAACCTATTTATCACTAGGGGTTATTTTCCAAAGTTCACCATTTTTTCTCCGGTAATACTTTTCTCCATTGTTTCCCCATTGGTCCATGTTACTTTTACCGTTACAGGTGTACTGCAATTTCCTAATCCAAAATTCACAAAAGAATCAAATCCTTGGGAATAAGAAGCTGCCGTTCTACCGATCCTTCTTACTTGCTTATTATCACAATTCGTAACCTCCACAAGTGCATTCAGACTCGATGCCTTTCCCGATTCGCTAGTACCTACTTTTATCGTAATAGAGCGGTTTTCTGTTTCTTTACTATTGTTTTTAAATAAACGCCATCGCCCTCGTTCGTTTCCAATGATGACATCCATTTTACCATCTAGGTTATAATCGAGTACTTCAATGGCCATTCCAATACCTCCCAGCTCATTAGATATAACACCATGATTGCTGGATTTAATAAATTTTTTGTTTCCTTGGTTTAAGAATATGGTTGCTTGATTTTTATGAATCAAATTTCCTCTTCTTGAGATGACTAGATCCTCCCAACCATTTTGATCGATGTCTAATACAGTGACGCAGCTTGTATGATCTGCTAGCTGTAGGTTGGCCGCTTTGGTGACATTATGAAATGTTCCATTGTTATTTTCTAATAAAATATCAGTTAATCCTGGAGCATGCTCGTAAGCAGGATATTTTTCTACTCCATGAATTACACAGGTTAGTGGTCCTCTGGTATTACCGGCAATTCGCCAGTTTTCATTACCAACATAACCGATGTGGATACCTGATTTATTCAATTTATCTGGAAATCCTAAAGCATTACTCATAATGAGTTTAAGATTTTTTCCGGAATGATTTTCACCTGGATGTTCATAGTCATATCCAGTTTCGCCAATATAAAGCTGGTTAGTAAAAGGCCATTGGGTATGGTAGTTTTCTAGGTTTAAAACCTCGCCTGTTTTAAGGTTGTTAAAATCAAAATCTCCTCTTCTGGTAAAGAAGCCAAGCGTTTTAGTAGATGGATCAAAAAAAGTTTCGCCGGGTACAAATTCTTTTCCACGGGTGAAAAATAAATCAAAATCTCCATCATTATCGTAATCTAATTCAATCACACTGGTTACGTGACTGATTGTTGTCGGAAATATTTTTTCGGAAACTTCTTCAAAAGTTAGATCTCCTTTTCCTTGATAAGCTTTAACATCGCCTTGACCATACATTACAAAGTCCAAAATATGGTCTCCATTAAAATCAGTTAATAAAGTTTTTTGTCCATCTTTGGAGGAAGGAGGGAGCGTTCCTGCTAATAATAATTCTCCAGTTTGATCATTGCGATAAATATAATTTTCACTACTTCCTTTTTTTTCCTTACCAGGAAAAGCAAAATTTAATAAATCTAAATCTCCGTCGTTATCACCATCCATAAATTTTACCGTACGTCCACGCATCATTTCTAAGGGGACTTCAAAATTGGGTAGGGCGGTAAAATTCCGAGATTTATCCACTCGATATATCTTAGAATTTCGAGCATTACTACCTGAACCTCCTCCTCGTGATAGCACCAATTCTAAATTTCCATCTTGATCAAAATCTCCAACCGATACACCATGAATATCTCCCATAATGAGATCATAAGGCTTGGAAAATTTACCTTTGTTATTCCAACAAATTTTAATCGCAAGTCCATGGTCATTGAGAATCAAATCTGGATAACCATCTTGATCTAAATCCGCAACGGCTGGAACATCCCATTTTCTCAAATTTTTGGGTTGCCCAGGAAGATCTTTATCAGTGGTTTCTACGAAGGATATGGTCGGAACAGGTTCAGATCCTGGTTGCGCTTTCATGGATTGCTGAGCCGTCATACAGCCAGTAGCAAAAAATAAAAATAAAATAAAAATATATTGTTTTTTAAAAATCATAGTTGTTACTGTTTATGGGGAATCTATATTCCAAAGAGTTATTAGAAAGGTAGATTATTTCTACAAAGGCTCAAAAAATACAAACCTTTCTTGTATTTGGTCTGGTACTTTCTTAGGGAATATCTTTTTGGTTATTACAATTTTTTTTAAATATTATCAACAAATCAACAAAATTCAATCTTCTACCTGAAAAGTATTCCCAAATTCTGCCATGTTTTTTTCCTTCCAGTCATTTTCGAGTTCTACTGGATCAAACCATCTGGGTTCCGTATGTGTTTTGCTCCAAGCCGCTACTTCGGACACCATCTGTCGAACGCGTTCAGGATGTTGTTTACTTAAATCGTGCTGTTCTCCAATATCATCTTTGATGTGGTACAACCTCCAAGGCTTTTGTTTAGTTTTTAGGACCTTCCAATCATCTTTACGGGCACCTACATCGCTGTATCCCTCCCGGTGACGGAGTGCGTAGATCATCTCCCCTTGGTGTGAATTATTGCCCGAAATCAAATCTTGCCAAATGTTTTTTCCGTCTAATTGCTTTTCTTTGGGAATAACAGCCTCCGCTAAATGGGCAAAGGTTGGATAAAAATCAAGGGCCGAAACAGGGTGGTTGTACTGGCTTCCAGCGGGAATATCCTTTGGATAGTGAAATAACATGGGTACTCGGAAGCCACCTTCATTAGTACTACCTTTTCCTTCTTTCAGCGGGAAGTTGTTAGCGCCCAGTGCAATTTTTCCACCATTATCACTAAAGAAAACAATTAAAGTGTTTTCTAAATTATTATTCGCCTTTAAAGCTTTAACTAAGCGACCAACACCTCTATCTACCGCATAAACCATGGCAGCGTAAGTCCTTCGTTTTTTATTCTTAATATCTTTAAATTTTGCTAAATCTTCTTCCTTTGCTTCGAGCGGACTATGTGGGGCATTATAGGCAAGATAAAGAAAGAAGGGATCTTTCTTATTTTTAGCGGCATCATTGACAAAACGTACAGCTTCTCTGGATAAGGCATCCGTTATATATTCTGTCTCTTTTACTTCTCGGTGGTTGTGTTCAAGAGGTTTTAGGTAATCGTTAATAAGCTTTGAACCCGCTTCGACTTGTGCTTGGTAAAGTGGTTGATATTGGTGGGGGAAGTATTTATGTCCGCCACCTAAGAAACCATAAAAATCATCAAATCCACGTTTTAGTGGATGATAATCAGGAACTGCACCAAGATGCCATTTGCCAACAATTCCAGTGTGGTAGCCCGCCTCTTGTAAGTTTTTACTCATAAACTTTTCTCCTAACGGTATTCCTTCTCCAATCAATTCTCCACTGTTCATCATCAGATTAAATTGAGAACCAAACGTATGTGGATATCGTCCGGTCATTAGTCCGGCTCTGCTCGGTCCACAAAACGGGTGAGGTACATAGCCCGCTGAACAGACCATTCCGTTGGTGGCTAATTGATCCAAATGAGGGGTAATGATATCTTTAGATCCATTAAAACCGACATCGGCATAGCCTAGGTCATCACATAAAATGACAATAATGTTTGGACGAGCAGCAGTTGTTTTGGTACTACTTTTAAGCTCTGTGCTTTTGGTATTAGAACAGCCAAAAATTAAGAGTATTAAAATTGTTAAAGAAAAGTACTTCATGTTATTTTTTAATAATTAAGCGTTTACTCAAATTTTATTATCATGAATGAAAGTGTACGACCAAGCGGGTCATTTGGCATCCCGCACCTTGTATTCCTAAAGGAAAGCTTCCGCGCTGACAAAGTTTAGAGGACAGTCCTTCCAGAATCAATCAGCCTTGTTGCCTTTCCAACCCTTATCAAACTGGGTCATTAATTCGGCTACTAATTCCGGTTTTTGCATTGCTATATTTGTTCGCTCTGTTGGATCGGCAACATGATCATACAGTTCTATGTCAATCGGTGTATCTTTGGGATTGGTGCGATCTTTCCAAATGACTAAGCGGTATTGATCTGTTCGCATGGCGTATCCCATCAAGTTATTTTCGAATAAATCTTTATCCCATTTTTCTCCTTGTTGTTTTTTTATTTTAGTTTCCACTTCCTCGATGAGGGGGCCAAAGTAAGTTTCCCGCATTTCTGGAGACAACGGATTGGCTGCCCATTCTCTTAGCGCGGGATTCGGATAACTTGTAAAAGCTGCTTTTTTCCACGGTCGTTTTGGTTGTTTTAGTAATGGAACAAAACTTTGTCCTTCTAAATGTTCTGGCAATTCTAGTCCAGCTAATTCGCATAGAGTAGGGTACATATCAATGAGTTCGACTAAGGCGTCGGTTGATTTACCTCGATTTTCGGCAGGCATATCAGGGGTCCAGATCATCATAGGGACTCGGGTAGCAATCTCGTAATTTGTTGCTTTCCCCCAGATACCCATGTCACCAATATGCCAACCGTGGTCGCTCCAAAGGATAATAATCGTATTGTCGCGAACACCTGCCGCTTCCAGTGCCGTAATCATTTTGCCTACTAGTGCATCCACGTAGGTAACACTAGCCAGGTAGCCATGCTTTAAGGTTCTGGCCAATTGGCCTTCAATCGGACCTTTTTTAGGAATACCTTGACGGGCTCTTAATTCAAAAGAAGGATGTAATCCCATGGCTGCTCCATTCTCAGGGGCATCGGTTTGGGTGGCCATTGGAATCTGATCTCGATCATACATATCCCAATACTTTTTAGGAGCAATCCATTCCAGGTGTGGTAATTTAAAGCCCATACCCAGAAAAAATGGTTTGTCGTCCTGGTCAACCAGATCTTGCAAGGTAGCAATAGCAAGTTCTACATTATAACCGTCTTCGTAAGTTTGATCAGGTACATCCGCCATTTCGTAAGCAGGGCCTTTTCCTAAACCATAGCGGGAAACATCTCCATATTTGGCCAGCATTTCAGCCCTATTTTTTTTAAACAAGGCGATATTTTCTGGTAATGCGTAACCGCCAGGAAGTTTTGGTTTCTTATATTTTACTTTATC
This sequence comes from uncultured Saprospiraceae bacterium, assembly GCA_937927835.1. Lineage (GTDB taxonomy): Bacteria > Bacteroidota > Bacteroidia > Chitinophagales > Saprospiraceae > JALZUU01. Next base: position 5,279 of record CALGJS010000215.1, read on the forward strand.
CACGGCAGGTTCGCGGCTCCAGGATTTTTCTAAATCTGCGAAGGCTGGTTTATGAAAGATTTTTCCACTGTGTACCGTCTCATATCCGTTTGCTCGGAAATGTTGAGGTAAGGTGACAATATCGGGATTGGCATCTCGGAAATAAGTAAAGTTTTCAATCACATTAATGGTCTCTGGTCTGGCACCAGTCATCAGGCTTGCTCGGGAAGGACTACAAATGGCTTGTTGGCAATAAGCTCGATTAAACAATAATCCTTGATTTGCGAGTTTGTCAATATTGGGTGTAATCGCAATCTCTGAACCGTAGCAACCTAATTCGGGGCGTAGGTCATCGATGGCAATAAATAATACATTTGGTTTTTTAGCCACTTCTTTTTTTGTGGCATCCGTTGTTTCACATCCAATGGTCAATATGAATATCAATAAAATTCCAAGTAAATTTTTCATAAAATCTTTTTAGTAGAATAAACTTTATTTAACAATAACGATTTTTTTTACAAATTGCCGCGCATTGTTATTCAGGGTAAGAAAATAAGTGCCAGGGGCAAGATGGCTTGTATTAATTTTAAATTTATTATTCTCAATATGGTCAATGTCAGATAAGATGAATGTTTTGCCTAATAGATCTGTTAGTCTAAATAATGGTTCTTCTATCCGCATTCCCACAGTCTCCACAATGACGGAGTGAGCAACAGGATTAGGATATACTTTTAGATGAATTTCTTCGAGCGGATCTAATCCGGTGATTGGATTAAATGGGTCTTCCAAGATTTGGCAGCCGTTGAGTTCTGAGGAAACATTTTGAAATCGGGCATTAATGAAATTTCTTACTTGACTTACGTCAATGTTAAATTCATTAAGCTCCATTCCTCCAGAATTATTCGAAACGCCAGCTGAGATAGAATCTATTATTCCAAATAAATAGTCTGAGTTTAAATAGTTATCTATTGCTTTTTGGTACTCATAGCAGTATTTATCTCTAAAAAGTGGGATATCCATAATTCGCCATAACAAAGGTCTGGCAAGTGGTTCGGTCGGCGTATTATTGTATGGAGCGATTCCATCAAAATAATGAAAAATGCTACCATCATTACGAATGGAATTTCTATTTCCATAATTTTGAAAAGTACCATCTAAATCCCACGGAATAAAATGCCACTTAAGGTCTGCTGGATTATAATATAAAAAATAATTCTTTGGTCTAAAAGGGTATCCATCCCAATGCGCCATGAAATTGGCTCCGACGAGATAGGTGATAAATTCTTCAACATCAAAAAAATCTAAAATGGTTTGTTCAAAATCTTCATCAGGTGTTTGATTGATCAGTGCGGTAAATAGGCGAATAGAGGTATAATCAAATTCATCGGGTCCATCTTTGTTGGTTTGTTTTCTATAATGTAAAAAATAGTCTGAACTATTATCTCCTAGATACGTCAGGTCCGCAAAAAACTTTGGTTGTCCAGGAACATCAAAAGCTGCTTTATATAAATCGCCATCCTTGTTACCGAAGACCTCTTCTAGCCAATCCTTATTGTCTGGATCTTCGTATTTTAAATATAAACCTTGTAATTGGTTGTTGACGGAAAGTAGGACGTTTTCAGAAGAAATTACCGGTACTTCTAGTTGGCGAAAAACGTGATAAGCGAGATTCTGTCGAATATAATTTTCATAATTAAAATTCCATTCTCTACGATTTTCCAACTTATTTTCTTTCTCAAATTTTATTTTCCAATTACGGAGAGACCCTTGATTAATCAAATTCAAAAGATAAAAAGCACCTCGATAATGGATTTCAATATCATTATAGGTAACTCCATCAATTGTGAAATCACCGTGCACATCTTCGTTTGTGAATGGATGAGATTCCAATTCATCGATGCTATCTTGGGCAATGGTAATATTAATGTGCTTAAATTCCTGAGCCTCCGTGTAATAAAAAGATAGGGCAATAAATAAAAACAGTGTTAGTATGCGATAGTTTGAACTCATAATTTTTTAATATTTCTACCAAACAACCGGTATAAAAACGGTCATCTCCGCTTTCCCTCGGTTACTCCATGCGTAATAAGGAATTAGTTGGGAAGGATAGGATTTAAAGATTGGTTGTTTTACCGTCCGATACATCCCTTCCTTCTGATCTGTACGTAATAATAAATTTGTATTAATTGTAGTAATACCACCTAATAAATCAGGTTGGTAAACGGCTTTTGGATGATCCTCCGCCTTGACATAGACATTGGTTATTTCGGTTCCTTCTGGTAGGTCGGGTGTTTCTACACAGTAGACTACCGGTCCTCTTTTAACCGCTACCTGATTACGCACTTCTTCAATTCTCGGATGTCCTTCTACGAGTTGAATATCCATTGGCATATTTATAGAAATGAGATCGCCTGCTTTCCAAGATTGATTTAAAGTAGTATAAGTTCCTGGAATAATTTCGATGTTCGTTTCTTTTCCATTAACCAAGAGGGTCGTTCCTTCGGCCCATTGTGGAATCCGGATTTTGAAATCAAACGGCGTTGATTTACATTGATCTATGGTGATATTTATAGTGCCTTCCCAAGGATAATTTGTTTCTTGTGTAATTTTAAGATGGGAACCATCGGTTAGTTTAGTGTCTAACTTGTTGCCACCGTAAAGGTTGACAGCGATTCCATTATTGGTGGTACTGTATGCCCATTCCGAAACTTTGGCAATGGTTCTTACAAGGTTGGGCGGACAACAAAAACAGTTTAGATAAGGTTGTCTTTCCGTACTTTCGGTTACGTCTCTTTTTGCAGAAAAATCTCTGGCATTGTGAATCATCCGCAATGGATTGGCGTAAAAATAATCTTTGCCTTCCAGACTAATTCCTGAAAGTGCGCTGTTGTATAAAACCAATTCCATCACATCCGCATATTTAGCTTCTCCGTTGATACCGAGCATTCGATAGCTGAACATTGCGTTGCAGACATTGGCACAGGTTTCATTGTACGCGGTCATATTCGGCATCATGTAAGCATCAATAAATCCTTCCTGAATTTTATCCCGGCTGGCAGCAACACCATAATGCGCTTGGCCAACGGCACCCGTGACATACATTTTTTGTTCGGTCACATTGCTCCATAATCGTTCCAAGGCATCGAGTAATGCTTTTTCTCCGGTCTCAGCAAATACGTCGGCCGCACCAGCATAATAGTAAAGTGCCAAGACTGCATGACCAACCGCTTCCTCCGATTCGCGAATCGGTGTTCGTTCTTGAACCATATCACCGATAGGATAGCCTTGAGTAGTGTGGTTGTGCTCGACTGGAAAAGTACCACGACGGTTGATAAATTTTTCGGCAAGTTGTAAATATTTTTTTTCTTGAGTGGTACGGTATAATTCGACGAGCCCCATGATTTGTGTTTGATTAAAACCAAAGCGTGCATAAGCCTTATTTTCTGGATAAAATACTTCGTAAAGCAGATCTGCTTGTTTGATAGCTATATTAAGAAAGTTTTTCTGACCCGTAATTCGATGATGGATACAGGCACTCGTGAAGAGGTGACCGGAATTATACATCTCATGATTTCTTCTATTAGAATATCGGGTGATGTCATCTCGAAGTTTGGCTTGGGTTTGTAGATAGCCATCGGCCTGTTGCGCTTTTCCAATAATTTCGATATAATTATCAATTTCTTTTAATAATTTTTGATTGTTATTTTGTGCATAAATATACATAGCCGCTTCGATCCATTTGTAGAAATCTCCATCGTGCCAGCGCATTCCCTGGTGTTCTCCTTCCTTTAATCCTGCAGCGATTTTAAAATTATTAAGCGCATGGCCGGTATCACCGCAGAGTAGGGAACCCATGTAAGGAACCATGGTCTCCTCGCATATTTTAAATTTGTCTGCCCAAAAACCAGTCGTCCATTTACAAGCTCCGATGGGCGTACTTTTGAAGGAAACATGTGGGCTAGCGCTATGATCCAGTATCCCTTTTCTCTGAGAAAATACATTGCTAAGGACCAAGAGAAAGAAAAGACAAAGGTAAACTCGTTTCATTTTGTAATGATAGGGTTAAAAAATTAACGCTCTTCCATTGTAAAAAAACAATAGAGGAGCGTCAATCCGTTTTTTAGTCATTTAGACTCTATTCTTAAAGTGGTATTATTTGGTAATCATCACCTTACCTACTTTTCGGGTCTTACTAGTGTGAACAGAAACAACATACATTCCTGAAGCTCGGAATTCGCTGTTGCTTAAAACAACGTCTCCGTTTGCAGCCATTTTACGGTACATTAACTGTCCAGATAAATCATGGATGTCGATTCTAGCATCATTTGCAAAATCTTCGATGCTTACTTTTACACCACCCTGGAAGTTATGAATCTGAATCTTCTTAGCTTCTTCTTCGTCATACACGCTAGTAGTTCCTTCTTTAAGTAGGAGTGTATTATCGGTGATATAACTGTCATCTTCACCTTGGCCAAATACCCAGATTTTATAGCTGTTAGTGGCACCAGTTCCCTGTGCTGTAAATTGAACGGTACAAAGACCATACTCGTTAAAAGTACTAAAGTTAAAGTTTGTTGCTGGAAAATCTCTTGCTTCGTCTCTAATTCCAATCCACTTATTTACATCACAGTCAAAAAGACATTTAGCATAAGCCGTGTAGGTGTAATTAGCACCAACTTCTAGATCAACAAACTGCTCAATGTTTCCACGAGCGGCGAAGTTACCAGACTGTGCATCGTCTTCAATGGTCACTACATTCATGTTACCGGCGACCCAAGGAGCAAGCACCCCTGTTTCAAAACTAGGGTTTCCTAGTAGGTTTTGTGCAGATAGATTGGCAGCACCAACCAACATAATAGCTACACAAGAAAGAATAATTTTTTTGTAAATTTTAATCATAATGTAAATTTTGTTAGTAACGTCATTCGGTTTAGTTGAGAAAAACGATACCATGATGAGAAAATATGTTAAACAGTATCTACAATTTTAAGACATTATTTCTATTCTATATATCAAAAAATTACCCTATAATTACGTTATTTTACCTTAAAGCTTATCTAAGCTTCGGTTAACGGGCTAAACCTGACTAATTTTCTTAGTTTCTTATAATTTGAAAATATAATCCCAAATTTTTTAAAAGCTTGTCCAAATTTTCATGATTGTGCGAAATTTGCCAATTGTAGCCAATTGATGGAAGTTTAGACAAGCTCTAGAAGCCGAGTATCCAAAGACAAAGGGTTCCAATTAAGCCGGAGATTCCCATGGTGAGCGATTGAAAGGTGAATTTTCTGTATAAGATGGCAGGAGGGACTTCGTGCAGCCGATTTAAAAGCCAAAAAAAACTTGAATTAGCGTGAAAGACACAGAAAGCACCACTTCCGATTAGTGCTGCCGCGATTTCAGGAGAAACGGGTAAACTATCAATTATTGGACTGAGCATAGAGGCAGTTCCAACCAATGAAACGGTAATAGAACCTGTAGCAGTGGTCAAAATTGCGGCGACTAAGAAGGGTAAAAAGATGCCTAGGAAAGGAAAGGTGCTAAAGACTTCAACTACTTCTTGCTGGATGGTGGACTGCTTGATTACGTACCCTAGTGATCCTCCAGCACCGGTGATCATAATGACAAGCGCTGATTTTAAGATGGCTTGTTCTACCAGTCGATTGATCGTCGTTTTTTTATCTTTTGTTTTTATTTGAAAGATAGCAATCAAAGCCCCAATCGAAACTGCGACTAATGGCAATGAAATAAAGTGTAGTACGGTACCTAGCAGGGTAGAAGAAGATACTTTAATAAAAGCTCCTGATCCAATTAGAAAAATGGGGGCAAGGATGGGTAAAATATCAAAAAATACATTCCCTTCCGTATTATTTTCTGGAGTTATTTCTGCTGCTTTTTTATGGGTTTCTGCTAATTTTTTATCGTAATCTAACCAGGTGTTTTTTACAAAAAAAAGTACAAATAAAATACCTCCAGTCATTGCGAAACCAGCGACGAATAGGTTGATCATCAGCATTTTTCCCATCTCTAATTCTAATAAAGAAGCCACCGCCATGGGACCTGGAGTAGGAGGGATCAGCGTATGGGCAACGGTTAATCCTGCGGTCAGTGCGAGTCCCAGATAGAGAACGGGTTGTTTGCTTTTCACTGCCAATGATTCTGTAACGGGTTGCAATAAAATATACGCCACGTCCACAAAAACGGGAATGGAAACAAGATAACCCGTGAAGCCCATAGCCCAAGGTAGTCGTTTTTCTCCCACTCCTTTGACGACTCGATTTGATATTCGAAAAGCGCCTCCAGTTTCTTTTAGAACTTCCCCAATAAAGGCTCCGATAATAATAATAACCGCAATCCATCTTAATGTTTCGCTAAATCCTTTTAGTAAAATTTCTACTGTTTCCTTACCACCTAAACCCAAGGAAATTCCTAATCCTAAAGCGGTAAGCAGCAAGGCGATAAAAGGATGGATCTTCCATTTTGCAATAGCAAATACGAGGATTAATAGAAATCCAAACAGGATGGACAAATTTAATAACATAAGAGTATGTTTAAAGTTTTATCAATTGGCTACAAGCGGCAAATATGCTCCTGACTTTCGTTAAAAAGCCTCGCCGATACTACGGCATCGCCTACGTTTTTTGCCTCATTCAGAACCATATTTTCTCGCTTTCGCTCAATCATAAAAATTTAATCATACTCTAGTTTATTTTTTTCTCATTGCCACTTGAATTTCTTCAATGGTCATATTTTTAGTCTCTGGTAGATATTTAAATAATATTAATAAACCGACAAATACGATTGCTCCATAAAATAAAAAGATAGTGCTTGCGCCCATATTAGCGAGTTGCCACGGAAAGAAGAACTGTGTTAGCGCACTGATAGTACTAGAGATTAAGGCAAAAAATGGAATAGCGATACCTCTTAAGCCAATCGGAAAAATTTCTGATAATAATACCCACATGATCGGACCTACTGAAAAGTGAAAGGCAGCAATAAAACTTAATATCCCAAATAGAATTAATCCTGCATTTAATACGGCTGATTTCTGTAAGAAAGTACTAGAATTATCTCGCGCTGAAATCTCTCCCATCACACCTATTACGGCCTCCTTAAATTCAATATCAGTATTAAACTGTTTGCCAACTAAAGCCGTTAATTTATTTACTTCTGGAATATCGCTCATTTCTGTAATCGCTTTGTTTGTTAATTCATATTTTGCAGCGCCAAATCCATAAGCACAGATTCCTAAACTGGCAACTACCCAAACCAATCCCCAGATCATCATCGGTCGTCTTCCTATTCTATCAATTAAAACCAATGATAAAATAGTGAAAATTACACTAACTAAACCAACCCAAATGGCTTGTTGGAAGGCGGCTTGTTCTCCTAACCCCAACTGTTCCATGACCGTTGGAGCATAGGTCAAAACGGCATTAATTCCCGTGAATTGTTGGACCAAAGACATGGTTAATGCAACGATTGCTATGATGCTCATTTTAGAACTAAAAATCTCCTTCAACTGGGAACCAACCGATCTATCCTGATTACCTTCGGCGACACTTTGTTGCATTTCTGCTACTTGCTTATCAATTTCATTTGCTGGAATTACCTTAGCTAAGGTCTCCTTTGCTTCTTCTAATCTCCCTTGATAAACCAACCATGCTGGACTTTTAGGAACTAGATAAAGTAATCCAAACCAGATTAGTGCAGGAACGATTTCTATTCCTAACATCCATCTCCAAGTGTATTCTTTTACACCAAGTGTGGTTACCCAAGCTGCGTCCGCGTTGATGGATTGTACGAGCCAATAATTAATAAAATAAGCTGCGGTTAATCCTACGACAATGTTTATTTGTGTCATGGAAACTAACTTGCCACGCCATTTAGCAGGAGAGACCTCACCAATGTACATCGCTGCCAAGGTAATGGAACTAAACGCTAAACCACCCAGAAAACGGGCAGACATTAAAGTGATAAAAGAGGGCGCAAATGCCGATCCTAAAGCTGAAATTAAGTATAGCGCTGCAATGATTTTTAGTGTTGCTTTTCGTCCATATTTATTACTGGCCCAAGCGGCTAATGGTAAGGCTACAATTACGCCTATTCCTGGTCCAAAACCAAGTGCGCCAACCTGCCACTCATTCAGATTAAATTCTGCGGTAATAAATTTAAATGCACCAGAAATTAAGGCTGCGTCTAAACCAAAGACAAAACCTCCCATGGCAACGATGGTGGCGTAAATAAAGGCGTTTTTTTTGAAGGACTTCATAGTTAGGTTGTTTTAAATGCTGATTCAATTTATTATTTTACTTTTCGAATCTCAATATCGTCTAAGTAAAACTTACAAGGTCTATTTTTTGGCACATCTTTTTTCTGGACTTCAATACTGAATTGGTCTGTATCCGTTGAATTTAATTTTTTAGTGAAAGTTCGTTCTACGGTGATCCATTCTCGACGAGGTTGATTGGTTAAATCAATTTCAAATTTTATATTTTCCTCTTTTATCCCTAAGTGTAATTTTTTTGTTAGATGTCCTTGTTCTAAATAAATTTTACAAGATAGTTTATAGGTTCCAGCAGGTAAATTAATGGCACCTTCTGGCGACATAGCGACCACCTTCTCAGTCTCCAATTGCTCCCCTTTGCCAAATCCTGAAAATTCTAAACTATTCACTCCTGAGGCATAATCTCCTTTATTGATAACAAAGTATTTAGCGGAGAGTGTATCGATCAACCAAAATTTTTGATATTCATCTGGGATGGAACTTTCAGGTAATAGTTTTAAGGGACGAGGGTTTTCTTCATAAAGGATTGGACCTTCAAAGCCATAAAATTGTCGAGCTAATAAATTATCATCGGGTTGTTGCCAAATTCGTACGTAGTCTATTTCAAAATCAACAGGCAGCTCTTCTTTATTGGGTAATCCCAACCACTTAAAAATTTCAGAATCCAACCAAACTTCCATTGGATTATTTAGCACCCACTCAACTCCAAGTTCATCTTGCGTAATTTCTGAAACTAGTTTTCCATCCATATAATATTTCAAATAGTCTTTGCCCCATTCTACGCCAAAAACATGAAACTCATCAGCTGTTCTAAATGGCAAATTATTGTTTTTATATTTCCAAACCCAAGTTGGCCGTTTTGCTGGAGGGCTCCAATCATGAATCGTGATCTTAGTGCCATTGGCTTTAATGTCTAATTTTTCTCCTTTCGGATTTCCCATTTGTTCAAAAATATCTAATTCTTGCTCATAACCAATAGCCCAGAATGCTCCGGTGATAGCTGCATTCCCTGTTTTGGTTTTTGCTTCCATATAACCATTTAAAAAACGCTTTTTTGTGATAACACCAGCAGTCGTAACAGGAAAAGGCTTTCCTTCCCATTCACCATATCGATCATTATTATTCCCATCCGCATAATTTTCTTTAGCAAATTTAAAATTCGGTTCCCACTGAGTTCTTAATTTTAATTTACCATCTTCGACGATCACATTATGCGCTGCAAATTGAGAAGGTGGCCGACCTTTCCAGATATAATAATCGTCATTTTGACCTTCGATAAACCACTTATTTTGATCTATAGTGGTTCCTTCAAATTCATCACTAACTTCTTCGTTCAATATCCATCCTCCAGTATTTGTTGGGTCGGAAGCGGGATTAACTTGTTTAGTCATGTCGACTTTTGCTTGTGCCACCGCTTTTTGATTACAACTGAAATTAGCCAACGTGATCATTCCTAAAAAAAGTAAGTAAGTAATATTTTTAATATACATTTTCATGATTATAGAATTTTTAATTTTAAGAATATTCGAACAACTTTGTTATTTAGTTTTTCGAATAGCAATGTCATCAATAAAGAATTTAACAGCTTTGGTCTCTGGAACATCTTCTTTACGAATTTCAATTTTAAACTGGTCTGTAGAACTGGACGCTGTTTCTTTGGTAAATGGATGTTCAATTGTCACCCATTTTCGTCGCTCTAAATTACGCAAGTCAATGGGAATTTCTAGTTTTGGGTTTTCAAAGGATAAATAAAATTTTTCAGTAAGCCGTCCTTCATCGAGCCAAACTTTTAAAGACAAAGTATGTTCGCCTTTAGAGATATTAATGGCGCCTTCCGGTGATAAAGCAATTACTTTTTCTGTTTCTAATTTTTCATTTTTGCCAAACCCGGAAAATTTCAAACTATTAACTCCAGAGGCATAATCGCCTTTAACAATTGTAAAATATTTGGCAGAGGCGGTATCAATTAACCAGAACTTTTGGTAATCATCTGGAACAGAACTCTCTGGTAATAGTGTCAACGGACGGGGATTTTCTTCAAACAAAATCGGTCCTTCAAAACCATAGAATTGTCGAGGGAGCAAATTATCATTTGGTTTTTGCCAGACCCGCATATATTCAACTTCAAAATCAACGGGCAATTCTTCTTTATGTGGCACCCCCATCCAATTGAAAATCTCAGAGTCTAACCAAATTTCCATTGGATTATTTAACACCCAATCTGTCCCTAATTCTTTTTGAGTAAAATGAGCTTTTAATGCTCCGTCTCTAAAGATTTTCAAATAATCTTCTCCCCATTCTGCCCCGTACACATGAAACTCATCAGCGGTACGATAGGGTAGATCTAGTTCGTCATATAAAAAAGCTTTGGTAGGTCGAATCGCAGGCGGAGACCAATCGTGTACAACCGCACGCACCGAATTTTCTTTAATCTTGCTATCGGCCACCGTTGGTTTTCCAAGCTGCTCGTAGATGTCCAATTCTTGCTCGTACCCAATGGCCCAAAATGCAGCGGTAATGGCAGCATCGCCTGCTTTGGATTTTACTTCCATGTAGCCATTTAGAAAACGTTTTTTGGTAATAATGGCAGCTGTAGTTACCGGGAGTGGTTTACCCTTCCACCTGCCATAGGTTTCGTTGTGCTTACCGTCCGCATAGTTTTCTTTGGCAAATTTATAGTCTGGTTCCCATTGTGTTCTTAATTTCAATTTTCCATCTTCGACCAAAACGTTATGCGGGACAAATTGGGAAGGAGCACGTCCTTTCCAAATATAATAATCCCCATTTTGACCTTCTATAAACCAACGATTAGTATCTAAGGAGCTGCCTTCAAATTCATCACTTAGTTCTTCATTCAAGATCCAGCCATCTTTATTTGTTGGGTCAGATGCAGGATTTGGTTGGTTAGATGAAATGATGGAATTATCATTTTTATTAGGTGAATTTTTACAACTGTTTAAACTGAAAAATCCAATACACAGTATTATAAAAGTGGTTGTTTTTATGTGATATATTTTCATCCTAATTATATTTGAAACTTTAAGCATACTCTTAATCATTAATTTCAATTCTTTCAACTTTTCCAACCAGAAATAGATAGGAACAAAAGCCTAAAAATGCTAGCGCTCCAATGTAAAATAATGCTGGTTTAAAATCACCATCTTCTGCCAAGTAACCTATTACAACGGGAGTGATAGCAGCAGATAATCCGCCTACAAAATTGAAAACACCGCCTACCAATCCGATCATTCTTTTAGGGGCTAAAAGGGAAACGAAAACCCAGGTTATGGACGCTAAACCGTTTCCAAAAAAAGCCAAGGATAGAAAAAAAATGATTAAGCTAGTATTATCGGTATAATTGGCTCCAATGATGGAAAGTGAGAGCAACATGCCAACCAAAACAGGGGCTTTACGAGCAAATTCATTCGAATATCCTTTTCTTACTAAAGCATCAGAAGAGAATCCAGATAGTAATACTCCTACAAATGCAGCAAGAAAGGGGAGTGAGGCCAGAAATCCTGATTTGATAAAATCCAATCCTCGATATTCTACTAAGTAAGTTGGAAACCAGGTCAGGAAAAAAATAAACAAAGAACCCAAACAAAATTGTCCTAAATAAACACCCCAAAGTTTTCGATAAGAAATTGCCTTTTGCAAATCTTTCCAATCAAATTTCCTTTCTTCTTTTTCGATGGTAATATGATTGATTAAACCTCCACCTTCCTCGATGTGATTTATTTCGTCTTCGCTTACTGAGTTATGATTCTCCGGGTCTCGATAAAAGCCATACCAAATGATGGCCCAAACAATTCCAATAATGCCTGAGACAATAAAAAGCCCTCGCCATCCCATCATATTTTGAATCATAATAAGGGCAGGAGTTAAAAAAGCAAGCCCAATAAATTGCCCTGAAGTATAAACAGCAATAGCAGATGCTCTTTCTTTTTCTGGAAACCAGCTGGTCACAATTTTATTGTTGCAAGGGTAAGAAGGCGCTTCAAAAAGTCCTATGGCCATTCGACATCCGATCAAGGCTGACAGCGAACTAACAAATCCCTGGACTAGCGTAGAGACTGACCAAAGGATCAACATAATCGGATATAAAATTCTAGGTTTTACATAATCGACAATTATTCCACCGGGGATTTGTAGAGATGAATAGGTCCATGCGAATGCTGAAAAAATTAATCCCATTTGTACTTTTGTTAACGCTAATTCTTCTGTAATTGCGGCAGCAGCTACAGAAATATTGCTTCGGTCCATATAGTTAATGACCACGGTGATGAATACCAGTGCCAAGATATTGTACCGTTTAGTAGTCGTTTTTTCTGCAGTTGATATACTCATTTTTTTTGTTTAGGTATTTACCACTCTGCAATAGAGCCATCTTCGTTTCTCCAAATTTCATTTTTCCAATCATGTCCAATTTTAGCTGCCTCTCTAACTTTTTTCTCATCTATTTCAATGCCTAATCCTGGAGCGGTTAAAAGGGGAACATAACCTTTTTTTAATCCGAAAACTTTTGGATTTTTTAAATAATGGGTCAATTCAAATTCTGTATTATAAGGAATTCCCAAACTTGTTTCTTGAATCAAAGCATTAATGCAAGAGAAATCAATTTGTAATGCGGCTGCCAAAGATATAGGTCCTAAAGGACAATGCGGTGCGATGGCAATATCGTAAGCTTCTGCCATTGTAGCTATCTTTTTTACCTCTGAAATTCCACCGGCATGACTCAAGTCTGGTTGTACAATATCCACCCAACCTTCTTGTATTATTTTTTTAAAATCCCAACGAGAATACATTCTTTCTCCCGTCGCGATTGGGGTAGTAGTAAAAGATTTGAGGGAAGCCAAGATTTCATTATTTTCGGATAAAACAGGTTCCTCAATAAAATAAGGTTGGTAAGGTTCCAAGGCTTTGACCATCATGTTGAGCATACCTTTATGTACCCTTCCATGAAAATCAACACCGATTGGATAATCATCGCCTATCGCCTTTCTTACGGTAGCCAATCGCTCTACTGCCGCGTTTATTTTGGAAGGCGCATCAATCCATTCCAATTGATTAGTGACAATCATTTTTACGGCTGTGAATCCTTTTTTTATCCTTGCTTTTGCGGCTTTGGTTAATTCTTTTTTATTGTCACCATGAACCCATCCATAAATTTTCACCTTATCGCGAACGGCTCCTCCCAATAATTCGTAAATCGGTACGCCTAGATGTTTTCCTTTGATGTCCCATAAGGCCTGGTCAATTCCAGATAAGGCACTCATTAAAACTGGTCCACCTCGATAAAATCCGCCACGATAAACTAATTGCCAAAAGTCTTCGATCTTGTTGGCGGGATATCCAATTAGGTAGGGGAGTAGTTCGTTGATGGCTGTTTCGACGGTTGCTGCCCGTCCTTCTACCACCGGTTCGCCCCAGCCCACTAATCCATTTTTGGTGGTGATTTTTAGAAATAACCAACGTGGAGGAACTTTGAATAATTCTACTTTGGTAATTTCTAAACCTGTTGAAGTTTTCTTTTTCATTGGTTCTAATTCAATTTTTTAACATCAACAAAAAGAGGTCCTTGCGGTAATCGGTCAGCTTTTAAATAGACATGAAAATTGCCTTTTCCTTTTGGTAGTTCTATTTTATTAAAAACGATCTTTTTTTGACCTTTTTTAAATGGGAGACGATGATGTACTTCATTATATTTTACATGTGCAATTCCTCCAGAAGAAAGTTCCGGTAGGTCGAGTGATACTTCATAAAGCCCTGCTTCGGTGGTTACTCGCCAATGTCCCAATTGGTTGTCTTCTACTACTCGTGGCCCACCATAATCAAATCGAGATATCACCCTTGGTCCTCCCCAATCAAATCGAGAAAGATTTACATGGGGTTGTGCTGTACTTCCCAAATGTATTCTTTGAATACCTTTTGCATCTCGTTCTTCATTTACTTCATCAAACCAATTTTCATATTCTTCTAATAGTTTGTCTACAATTTCAGGGTGTTTTGCAGCGAGATTTACCCGTTCACTTGGATCTTGTTCAACATCAAAAAGTTCTAAATTCTTTAGTACATTCTTCAACTCATGATCTGTTGGTTGATGTACAATTCCGTGTGGAAAATCATGTGGACCGACGAGCTTATATTTTTGAGTCCGAGCAGCAAAATGCATATATTTGAATGGGGTAGGTCCGTAGTGCATTTGCATGAAAAAAATTCGGTCTGCCAAGTCAATAGGTTCTTCTTTCCAAAGTGCTAAAAGAGATTTGCCATCTATTTTTACATTCTTTGGAGGAGGAATATTACAAGCATCTAAGAGTGTTGGGAATACATCAATGATCGCACCCATTGTTTTCATTTTTTTTCCTTTCGGAAAATTTTTGGGCCAACGAACATAAAAAGGAACTCTAGTGCCACATTCATAAACACTTGTTTTAGTCCCTCTTAAATTGGCGACCCAACGGCCAGGGTAAGTATCATTTTTTGAACGTCTGGTTCGAGGGCCATTATCCGATAGAAAGATTACAATGGTATTATCTTCAATACCAAGTTCTTTTAATTTGGCTAAAACTCTTCCGACATTAGAATCGATATTATCAATCATTCCATAAGTCAAGGCATTGTCTTCATGTAAACCCATCTTTCGGAAAGGTTCTGCTTTTTCGTCTGGGACTTGCAAAGGAAAATGTGGAAGATTAGTGGCCAAGTAAGCAAAGAAAGGTTGCTTACTTTTTTTACTAACAAAGTCAATTGCAGCGTCTGTAAAAATATCATCACAATAGCCTTCGTATTTTTTTGAAACATTATTGTGTTCTAAAATTGGATCGAAATACGTATTACCTGCTGGCCCTGCAGCTTGTCCAATTCCACCACCTTTATGAACAAGTGCTTCTTGAAAACCTTGGTCAGTAGGTCTCATCGGCGCATTATCACCGATGTGCCATTTTCCGAAAATTCCAGTCCGATAACCATTTTCATTGAGTACTTCAGCGATCGTTTTTTCAGAGGTATTCATGAAATGATCAACTTGGGTCACCGCAGTTACACCCGTACGATATGGATATCTTCCGGTTAGAATAGCAGCACGGGAAGCGGAGCAATTTGGATAAGAAAAAAAATGGGTCATTTCGATACCTTCTTCACCGATGGATTCGATATGGGGTGTTTTAAGATATGGATTTCCATGGGCACCAATATCTCCATAACCTTGATCATCTGACATCATAATTACGATGTTCGGTCGGTCTTGAGACCAAAGTAAAGATGGGGCGTACGTAAAAATTAAGAAGAAAAAAGATAGTTTAATAAACCCATCAAGTTGTCGATAATTATAATTGTTACTCATAAATAAATTTTTTAGCAATACCCGATTCAGCAAAAAACAACAACCATAATTCATTCCCCACTAACCACCTAACCCACAAAATCTATTACCTAAACCTTATTACCTATCACTTAAGACCTAATCCTCCCAAACAATGGGCATAAATACCGTCATCTCAGCCATTCCTCGATTGCTCCAAGCAAAGTACGGTACTAATTGTGTTGGAAAACTTTCCCATGTTGGTTTTTCTAGCGTCCGATATAAACCTTTCTTTTTGTCTTTTCGCAATAATAGATTTGAGTTAATTACTGCCACACCACCAAGAAATTTTTCTTTGTAGGAAACACTCATCTCTTCACTTTCAGATAAATAAACATCAAGAATACTGGTGTCGTTTGGTAGGTCCGGTGACTCAATACAATAAACAACTGGGCCTCTTTTTACCGCTACTTGATTTCGAACTTCTTCAATCCTTGGATGACCTTCTACCAATGTAATATTCATAGGTAAACTTAAACGGATAGTATCACCAGCTTTCCAGGTTTTCTTTATTTTTTTGAAAGTTCCCGCTTTTATGATGCCTTTTATTTTTTCTCCATTAACTGAAATAGTTGCTCCTGTAGCCCAATCCGGAATTCGAAATAAAATATCAAAAGCAGTTGATTTGCATTTTTTGAGGGTAATACTTATATCGCCATCCCAGGGATATTCCGTTTTTTGTACTAATTGAATATCGGAACCATCGCTGAGTTTGGTCTTTAGTTTATTTGCACCATAAAGATTTACTGCTAGTCCGTTTTCTGATAAACTATAAGCCCATTTAGAAGATTTTGCAATGGTTCTCACTAGGTTTGGCGGACAGCAAAAACATTCAAGATAAGGCTCCCGTACGGGCGATTCTGTATCATTTTCATGCGCTTTATAAACTCTGGAATTATGAATCATCCGCAATGGATTGGCGTAGAAATAATTTTTTCCTTTTATATCAATCCCTGATAGTGCACTATTCAATAGTACCAGCTCCATAATGTCCACATATTTCGCTTCTCCCTTGATACCGAGCATCCGGTAGCTAAACATAGCATTACAAATATTGGCACAGGTTTCGTTATAGGCCGTCATGTTGGGCATCATAAAATCATCAATAAAACCTTCTTCGATTTTATCACGATTAGAAGAAGCGCCGTAATGTGTTTGACCCACCGCTCCGGTGACATACATCTTTTTTTGAGTAACACTTTCCCAAAGGCGGTCCAATGCTTGGAGTAATTTTCTTTCCCCTGTTTCGCTATATACATCCGCAGCTCCTGCGTAGTAGTACAAGGCAAGTACTGCGTGTCCGGCAGCTTCTGATGCGTCTCGTAATGCGACCCGCTCTTGGACCATATCTCCAATGGGATAACCTTTGGTTGTATCGTGGTGCACGACTTCGTATTTACCGCGATTATTTATAAATCGTTCTGCTAGGTGGAGATATTTTTTATCTTTAGTAATCCGGAATAATTCTACAAGGCCCATGATTTGAGTTTGGTTAAAACCAAAGCGGCCATATTGTTTTGTTTCTGGATAGAAAATAGTGTGGAGTAAGTCAGCGTGTTTGACGGCAATATCGAGGAAGTTTTTTTTGCCAGTTACTTGGTAATGAACACAGGCTGTGATCAATAGATGTCCTGTATTATACATCTCATGATACTTGCGATTTTCGTAGCGATCGACTTCAGGTCGTAATTGAATTTGAGTTTGTAGATACCCATCTTCCATTTGTGCTTTGCCAATTATTTCGATGTATTGGTCTATTTTTTTCAATAATTTTTTATCACCATTTTGGGCGTAGACATATACAGCAGCTTCGATCCATTTATAGAAATCTCCATCATGCCAGAACATACCTTTGTGGGTTCCTTTTTTTAAACCTGCTGCAATTTTAAAGTTATTTAAAGCGTGTCCTGTATCTCCGCATAGTAATTTTTCCATGTAGGGAACCATGTTCTCCTCACAGGTCTTAAATTTATTAGCCCAGAATCCGGTAGTCCACCGACAATCGCCGATCTGAATAGGAGTTAATTTTTGGTTGGTGTTGTTAAATTTTTTTCTCACGCTGGATATTTTATGTTTAAGCAGTTTCTAACTACTGATTCCACAAAGGAAGGGAATAATGAAATAGGACTATGAACAAAATTTACCTTGAAATTACTCTATTTTACCCCTATTACCGCAGGATTTTATCTTTATGATGACCTATTGTTGTCAACTAATTCAGGAACTTAAGGTTTTATCTTTTAGGTGGTTTAAAAAAGTCTACTGAATCTATAAAAATTAGATTTCTGTGATCTAGGAATAGGGTATTTAGGAATGTCCAGCTTGGCCATAAAAAAACGTCGTCTAAAAAGGCCTTCCTAATAGGAAAGACAATTTTAGACAACGTTAATTTTTATCTTTTAAGTTAAAAAAAAATTATCGAGCGATAATCACCTTTTCTAACCGATGTAGTTTATCAGTTTTTACTGAAATTAAGTAAACACCGGAAGTTGGAAAGTTTCCATTGTCAATGAGTAGATCTCCAAAAACAGATGGATTGTGATACCATTGCTTGCCAGCAAGATCTGTCACGAATATTTGTGCGGATTCATCTAAGTCTGAAAGTTGAACATTAACACCATCATTTGAGCTAAAGATTTTTATCTTTTCTTTTGCCTCTAAGCTGTTTACGCTGGTAGTTTCTGTAAGTAGAATTGGATAAAATTGCTCATCTTCCATATAAATATCTTCACCGTCGTTTTGAGAAGTTCTAAAAACGGGTCTAATAGCGTAAGTATGACCAGCAGGCAGCGCAGAGCTAGGAGTTAGTCCAGTCAAATCAAAACTAAATTTAGCTTTTCCTGACTCTTTTCCGATGGCATTAGGATACAAGTCTGTGAGCTCATTTACTACTATTCCGTTTTCGTCCAATTCTTGTAGGTTACAAGTTACTCCGAGCCAACCATCAACTAGGATTGTTTCGTTTTGACCTGCAAAGTAAATAGCATCAATTTCTAAATCTTCATAAATTGAAAACTCTTGATCGTAATAAAGTTCCCGATCGATATAAAGCTGTGCAGGGGTATCCCAAACTCTGACGTAGTCAGTGAACATCTGTGTTGGGAAACCTGGCTCAGGAATAGAGTCAGGAAATGGTTGAATCGTTCTGACTCCATTAATATATCTTTCGTAGGGGGTCCGAAGTCCTAAGGAGACTGTTATATGCATAGGAAGATGCCAGTAATAATTCTTTTTTCCACCACGTTGGACTCCATCAACATACCACAGGATCGAATCAGGTCTGTTCCAAACACCATAGGTATGATATTCATCTCTTGGATCCCACGGAGCTACCCAAGTATTTCTAGTTAGTGCTTCAAAACCCTGGCCAGGGCGTTTCCACACTAGTTCTCCATTCTCAAGAATACGGGTGTGAAGATTCATCTCCAATCTTGATAATTGATTAGGAATTTGGAAAATCTCAATTGCATCAATCTCACAATATTTTGCCTCTCCTTCTTCTGTCGGATCAGGTTGACCTCGGCTATATAACCAAAATGCAGGACAAGTACCCTGACCTTTATCTGTTGCTAAAATTCGTGCTTCGTAATAACCGTAGGTACGAGGTTCTTCATTGCGAAGAATACCTGAAGTGAAGTAATAATTTTCGCCGTTTCTAATATGGGTATGTTGAACCATTTGTAATGCAAGAGCGGTATCTATTACAGATGCATTTTCTGGCTCCCAAGACCAAGTTCCCCAATCACTAGGATTTTTATTCCAACGATTTTCATCTAATACACCTGAGTTAAACTCATCAGAATATTCAAGATTATTGTTCCAATCTACATTTGGGTGAGAAGCTGGTCTTTGCGAAAAGCCAAAATAATTTAGACTAACAAAAAGAAGAGTGAAAAGTATTTTTGATCTCATGGTTATCTTTATTAGGGTAAACTAGTTATAAAATTTCGATAATTATTCGTCAACGTTAATAGTATGAACGTCTTCAAAAGTAATAACTATTTATTTAGAATAGTTCATTTTTTTTATCTATAGATTACAATAATTTACCCGATAGTTCATTCAATTTTAGAAAATGCCGTAACCACGACATATGAAGATCGATGATTAGTTCGATCAAAACTCCTTAAAACCAAGAATAACTTAAATTAATTTCAAAGGTAGAACCAAAGCCTGAGAACCCAGAATTAGAAAAATTATTATCATAGCTAAACCCAATTTTAAAATTTCTATCAACCAGACCAACCACTTCATCCATTACGAATCCTCCTTCAAAATGAATAAAATTCCCTCTTATTTTATCTTCCATACTTAAGCCATATCCGAGTCCAATCCAAATTAAATCAGGTAGATGAACTCTCAAATTTAAATCCGTGTGGATAGGGGCTGCTGTTACATATTTTACCCAGATGGAAGGCTCTATATACATGGTTCTAGATCCAATGCTACTTTCCTTACCCAAACTTTTATAAAGGCCAGCATTGAAATAAAGGTGGGTTGCTTCGTAAAGAAAATCTGGTTTGTTGGCTGAACCAATTGACAGACCAGTACTATTTCCAAATTGAGGAACCGATAAACCCATATAAATCACATCATTATCGGATAGCTGTTGATTAAAATAAACGCCCATTCCAAAATCGGGTGAAATTCGATTTACATTAGTTTCTCCTGTCAGATCTCCTGGATCTCGTAGTATGGCATCGGAGGAGTCATAGCGATTTTGGAAGGCACCGAACTTAGCTCCGATTGTCAAGGAGGAATAATCTGAAAAGGCAATTCGGTAGGCATATCTTAAATGTACACCTGCTCTACTAAATCTACCCGTTTGATCGTAAATGATATTTCCACCAAAAACACTATTCAATTTCTCTGAAATATTTTCATAACGAGCCGTCATAGTAGTTGGGCTATCGCTTAGATTGTTCCATTGATTTCGATACGAAATACCTACCGTCTGATTAGGTTGATAACCTTGAGAAATATAGTCGACTGGTATGGTAGCAGGATTTAAAAAAGATTGAAATTCTCGATATTGTGTAAACATCGGTAACTCTTGACTAGATAAATCTTGTGAGCTAAAAAAGAAACACAAAACACTTAGTAGTAAATATCTCATCTTAGATTTTATTTTTTTCATTAGAACTTATGAAGTTAAACAGCTTCTATAATTAAACTGACTATACGTTAGTATTTAATCGTTACAGTACCTGACTCAATATTATCAGGGAAATTCTTTTCTAAAATATAG
The DNA here is from genome assembly GCA_937927835.1 of uncultured Saprospiraceae bacterium. Lineage (GTDB taxonomy): Bacteria > Bacteroidota > Bacteroidia > Chitinophagales > Saprospiraceae > JALZUU01. The sequence goes on from CALGJS010000215.1 coordinate 26,156, forward strand.
TAATAATCCGCTTCAGGCAATAATTTTCCATTTCGAGTTCCATCCCAATTGTTGCTATATGGTTCGGCTCTAAAGACTGCACTTCCCCAACGATTATAAATGATCAATGAATTATTTGGAAATTGATCAAGATCATCGAATATCAATACATCGTTAAGACCATCTCGATTTAATGGCGTAATAATATAATTGGTAGGAATCTCAGGTACCTCATTCAAATTTAAGGTAACCGTGGCAGTAGCACACTGATCAGGACAAACCTCCGAACAAATCGTATATTGGAAATTAAATTGCCCAAGGGTATTGGGCGCGACTTCAACATCTAATGATTGTTCTGCTTGGTTAAAATCACAGCTTATTATTTGATTTGGAAGTCCAGTACAGGTTACTGAAAAATCTCCTATATTTGAAAAATCATCGTTGTTTAAAATTTGTATGTTAATCTCTTCTGTGTTTAGAAAAGATACTTCGTCGTCTTCCAAAATTAGTGATCCATCATCAACGGTGATCGTAACTAAATCACTATCATAGTCAGGGCAATTCTCAGTCGAGAGCGTCCAAAGAAAAATATTATCTTGTGGTTGGAGATTAGTAGCAAAAGTTGCTCCTTGGTCTATCGATTCAATAGTGGCACCGGATGCTGTGGTCCAAACCCCAGAGGCACCCGATACTTCTTGACCAAATAGTTCAGTTTCATCGGAGCAGGCATCCATGTCACTGCCTGCATTTGCTTCACCTAATTGTAAACCGTCGAATGTTAAGTTTAGAATAACAATACTATCGCATCCATTAGCAGCTTGTAGGTCAATAGTGTAAGTGCCACTAGTTGTAATATTCTGGCCATTCCAGTTGAATTCAGTAGCATCACAAATAATTAATTCTTCATCTGATGAAAATGATTGAGATTCTGTCAATTCCACCATAATAGTACTATCACAACCATTTGTTGATTGTAACACTACTTCGTAGATATCCGCACCTGTCACCGTGGTTCCATCCGGTAACGTATAAGATGAGCCTTGGCAAAAGGAATCAGATAACATACTAACCTGATTTTCAAAAACATTTATGGTACTACTGCTACCCATCATTCCGCTACAACCATTGGCATCCATCACAGAAATTAAGGAATAAGTCGCTGTTTGATCTGGTGTTACTTGAATTATGGTAGTTGCCCCACTAGTAATGTCTATATTGTTAGTGGTTTGTCCATCAGAATATTCGATTGATAGCGGCATCATTCCTCCATTGGTACTAAACATTAGGTCCGTTTCTTCTCCACTACATATTTCCGCTTCAGCCGTTATACTTACTTCAAACATAGGACAATCTGAACAAACACCTGGATCAGTAATCGTTTCAGTAATAAAACAAGTTGGATTGTTATCATCCGTAATGGTAATATTGAGGTCTCCTGTGCCTGCCGTACCTGGTTGGGTAGTGAAAATAGTAGCTGTTCCGTAGTTGGCCGAAGCAGGCGTTAGGATCGCACCAATAATCGAGTAACTAGTTCCAGTATTAGAGCCAGTTGGGTTAAGTTCAAAAGTAAAAAAGTCGTCTGAGTCATCAGCAGGGGTACCGTTATCATTACAAGTGATATTGGTTAAACCAGAATTTAAAAGAAGACAGCCGTCCGAACAATTCCCTGGATCAGTGAGTGTAAATCCAAAAGTACATCCATTATTATCATTGTCGATAATGTTGATATTTAAATCACC
>CALGJS010000216.1 GCA_937927835.1 uncultured Saprospiraceae bacterium
CGATATCCACCTGCACAATGAATGTAGTAGGTCTTATTTTTATCTAATCGCTCCATACCTTGATTGATATAATCGAGTGGGAAATTTTCTGCTCTGACAATATGATGCGCTAAGAATTCAGATGGCTTTCGAGCATCTAAAATCGTTGTTACTTTTCCAGTATTTATGCGATTTTCAAATTCTTGTGGACTGATAGATTCAATCGTATCAATTTCTTTACCCGCCGCTTTCCATGCGTCTATTCCTCCTTCTAAGAATCCAAGCGTATGATCATAACCAACTCTAGCCAATCGAGTTACTACTTCTTCCGCTCGTCCTTCCTCGGTAATCAAAACAATGGGTTGGGTGATGTCGGTGATCAAAGCGCCAACCCAAGGAGCAAATCCTCCGTCAATTCCAATATTGATGGAGTTGGGAATATGACCTGCCGCAAAAGCCGATGCGTCGCGTGTATCTAACATTAAGGCTTCTTCGGCCTCTACCGCATACTCAAACATTCTTGGACTTAAAGAGAGAAATCCTCTTTCTAATACTTTATCAAAATTCTCGTACCCTGCTTTATTCATCATCGCATTCTTGGCAAAATATTGCGGTGGCGGTGTCAAACCAGCAGTCACTTCTTGAATGAATTCTTCTTTTGACATATCGGTTCTCAACGCATAATTGGTTTTCTTTTGATCACCCAAATATCCCCAAGTTTCTTTACTCAGATTTTTTCCACAAGCAGAACCTGCCCCATGCGCAGGGTAAACAATTACTTCATCAGACAAAGGCATAATTTTATTGCGAAGACTTTCGAATAATAACCCAGCTAAATCTTTTTCTGTAACCGTACCTTGTTTGATGGCTAGGTCTGGACGTCCTACATCTCCTAAAAATAAAGTGTCACCAGAAAATATAGCATAGTCTTTTCCGGTCTCATCTTTTAATAGAAATACACTACTTTCCATCGTATGACCAGGAGTATGTAAAACTTTAAAACTAAGATTTCCTACTTTTAATTCTTCCCCATCTTTAGCAGAATAAATATCATACGTGGTCTCTGCCATCGGCCCATAGACAATAGTTGCTCCTGTTTTTTTTGCTAAATCCAAATGTCCTGAAACAAAATCAGCGTGAAAATGTGTTTCGAAAATATATTTTAGTTTTACTCCTTCCTTTTCTAACTTTTCTATATATGGCTTCGTATCTCGAATAGGATCAATAATAACTGCTTCTCCATTGCTCTCGATGTAATAAGCACCTTGTGCCAAACATCCTGTATAAATTTGTTCTACTTTCATAAAGGGTTTTAATTTAGAAAAGTGCTGGTAAATTTGTTTAGACAAAGTTATACCGTAGGAAAGGAATAGTTTGTAATATAGATCACAGAGGATGGATTTACTTCAATAAAAAAAGAGTCAAGCAAAAATTGCCCAACTCTTTATAACCCCAAAAAACCAAATGAATATATTATGAAAATATATATTTTTAAGCAAGAATTAATTATAATGTTTAAGAATGCCTTTCCTTACTTGCACAAGCCTGATTCCTCCAAAGAGTAAAACAACCAACGAAATGGTCAATAGTAGGATTCCAACATATCTGACCGAGGAGAAATACTCAATCTTCAAGATACTTAACCCCGTTCCAAACAAAACAAAAGCCGTTCTAAAATAAGATAGAAACGTTCTTTCATTGGCTAGTTTTGTTCGCTCAATCGCTAACCAATCTCGGACAATTAATTTTCTTTCTGACATATTTACTTTTATACGACAAAAATAAAAATACAAAAATATTGAAATTGTGATCTAGATCACATTCGGATAAAAAATCTTTGACATTTTTCGATGTATATTAATTCGGAACAATCTCGGCGAGATCATAGTTTGTTCAGGCGAGCATTTGTATTTTTTGAAAATACGTTGATAAATTTTCAGTAAGTTTAGCGTAGATTGAACAACTTAGCTTTTTGCTTTATGATTGCCTTGAGTTCGCCAGAAGCAAGAAGCAAAAAAAAATTACAAAAGAACGATCTTATTTCGCTCTAAACTAATAGCTCCTTTTTTCTCCAACTGTTTGAGTAATCTGGAAATAGCTTCTCTTGAAGCATTTAGGTCATTAGCAATTGTTTGATGGGTGGAATGAATGATGTTAGAATGATGTGCCTTGCTTCGCTTAAGTAAATACTCCCACAGTCGCTCATCCATTTTTTTGAAAGCGATACTATCTAAGGTTTTAACCAATTCTTGCATTCGGCTATCATAGGAGCGCATGACAAAATTTCTCCAACTAGGATATTTAGACATCCAGTCGTTCACATGTTTTATTGGAATAGCAATGATTTTTGAATCGTCTTCAGCGGTGGTACGAATATCACTTCGCTTGTCCATCATACAACAGGAAAAAGACATCGAACAAGTTTCACCAGCATTTAAAAAATAGAGTAAGACTTCCTTATTGTCCTCCTCCTCCTCTCGAACTACTTTGATCGAACCTTTTACCACCAGCGGTACGGCAGTCACAAAGCTTCCAAAGTTCATGATGATTTCTCCTTCTTTAAATTCCCGGATAACGCCAACCTTTGCTATTTCTTCCTGCAAACTAGGTTCTGATAATTCAGTGAAATATTCTTTTACTAAGGATATAATTTCTGGATTCATTTTTATGGTGTCTATTTGTCTGGGTACTACGGTCTTAATAGGAATTGACAAAGATACTTATTTAGATTAGGATGTGTATTTAGTATCAATCCAATCCCAGATCATGAACAATACTCATGTCAAGTTTAAGCTCCCTAAAATCTATTCCGACCTTCTCTGAAATGAATGATTTTAAATTTTTGTAGAACTGCTTCGTTATATAAATCTCTAATAGTATTTATCTTTTCAGCTTCTATGTTTGAAACTTCAATACAGTGTATTCAATATCAAAAGCCATTTCAATTTCAATTAATAATTCAACACTGTCTAATCCCATAATATTTTGATTTGAAAACAGATTATTCTTTCAATAATCCTATCTTATTTTTGCAAAAACTCAGCACTTAACAAAAAAAATAATTTCAATTGTTTACCCCATGTTTACCCCAAACCAAAAAACGCCTCATAAATCAATGATTTACAAGGCGCTTAATTGTTA
>CALGJS010000217.1 GCA_937927835.1 uncultured Saprospiraceae bacterium
TCTTACATCATTCTCTGAAAAATTCTTTATTTCATCTAGGTTTAGAAAATTTTCTTTATGGATGATCTGATACTTTTCATCTTCTGATAATTCATTGATTTTTACTAGTTTTCCTTTTAAGTTAAATTGAAGTTCAAGAAGGCTATAGACAGCTTGTATGTTAACCACATCTTTCTTTTTGATTAAATGGTATTTTAGGTATTCTATAAAATCTTCTTCATTATTTAAAATAAACTGATCTCCAAGTACATACTTTTTTTTAGTTAAAATACTCATTTTTTATTTTTTTTGATTGGAATCAACAATCAAATAAGTATGTCTTTGGCATTGTGCACCTCATTGAGGGAAAATCCCCTTTAATTATGTTATTCCTAATAATCCACACATCCGCACATCAATAATAATCTTCTTTGCCTTTTAACCATTCACGTTTTTCCGATATCGGGCATTATTAATTTTTCATTAAAACATTTTTCATTATCATTTCAACAATACTCATTCTTCTTCAACCATTCAAAACAATCTCGAATCCCTTCTTCAACATTGGTCAATGGCATCTTTAGTTCTTCTACTGCCTTTTGAGAAGTGAAGTAATGATCGTCACAACTAATCTGTGCCATAGCCAAACTAACGACAGGTGTTTTATTAAATAGCGTCCCGTATTGAGTTCCTAAAAAACCATATGCCTTACTCAGCACTGGAGGAATCGTCACCTTCGGTGGTTGAACGCCAACTACTTTCGCAATTTTAGTAAATGCTTCGCGGTAGTCCATGTTTTCATTTCCGGCGATATAACTCTCTCCGATTCTGCCCATGGTCAATGCATTGGCAATGGCAGTTGATACATCTTTGACGCAAATATAATTTCGACCACCGACGGCAAATCCAGGAACTTTCTTTTGGTAAATAGCTAAGACCATTGCTCCGGCACCTGGTTTGGAATCATAAGGTCCAAGCATAAAAGTTGGGTTAATCGTCAAGGCAGGTACCCCTTCTTCGCGTGCTGCTTTGATAACGAGCAATTGCGCTTCATATTTTGAGTCCATATAGTCTAAACCATATTTTTGACTTTGGTAGGAATTACCTTCGTGACCAGGATCTGTTTTAGAACCAAAACCAAAAGAGTTGGCGGTACCGATATAGACCAGTCTTTTTACTTGCGCTTTTTTGGCAGCAGTGAGAATGTTTTTGGTGCCATCTATATTCACTCGACGAACCATCTCTGAACGATTGGGCCAAATATTGGTGTTGGCGGCGGTGTGAATGATCGCATCACAACCTTCTGCTGCGGTGGTTAGATCTTCTTCTTTGAGAATATTTCCGAAAGTTTTTTCGATATCTAGTCCAGCTAGGGTTTTGGCTGGGCTATTGGGAAGCAAGAAAGCACGAACCTGATGGCCACGTTTCAGCAATTCCTTTACGGTGTTGGTACCGAGCATTCCATCTGCTCCGGTTACTAATATTCTCATATGTGTTTATTTCGAGTCGCTCATAAATTTTCTTAAGGGCACGGATTAAATAAGTTTCCAGTTTAGACGACTTTTAAATTGATTTAGGCGAGGCATTTTTTGAGATAATCCTTGTTGGATTGCCGATAAAAATAACAAAGCATAAAATAATTTAAAAAAGTCAAAACGGACAGTTATTTATTCGGTGTCCTTTAATTCCGGATTTATTCTTTCAAACGCTCCTTCGTCGCTTATTTCACTCATAAATTCGGAAGGAAAATTTAACGCTCCTCTCAACGTTTTTAAAATAAAAAACCGCAATTAAGATTGCGGTTAATTTGGTTATGCAAATTTACAAAATATTTGGCAGGATCAGTCATAATCCCTTTAGTAATGGTCGAATAATAAATTCCGTATTTTGGCAAGGGAATTTTGATTCAAGATGAGGCAAAAAACGTAGGCGATGCCATAGCATCGGCGAGGCTTTTTAACGAAATATTGAACCAAAAGGCCCAGCCACAAATCGAGAAGTTATTGTTTTACCATTACTTAGTAGAATTTTTCATTTTAGATTAAAAATCGCGTCCTAAGAAAGCCAATAGCTCTAAAATTTACATACTACGTATAAACTTACGCCATCGACGCATATATTTATACTCATTCTTACTGTATAAAAAGCCCATCTCTTCAAGCCATTCGTTGTTGAATATTTTACCTAAATATTTGGTACCGTGATCAGGGAAAAGTGCCACCACATAATCATCCGCAGTTAGTTTTTCTTTTATTTTAAAAACACCTTGCATCGAAGCACCACTAGAATATCCGACAAAAAGTCCTTCTCGTTTGGCTAATTGACGTGCTCGAAAGGCACTGGTTTTATCATCTGCTTTTACAAAATAATCGATGACACTAAAGTCTACATTGTCGGGAATGATATTTTTTCCTACCGCTTCGAGTTTGTATGGATAAATTTCTTTTTCGTCAAACTCTCCGGTTTCGTGATATTTTTTTAATACAGAACCATAAGCATCTACGCCGATTATTTTAATGTTTGGATTTTGTTCTTTTAAATATTTCCCAGTACCACAAAGAGAACCACCCGTACCACAAGGTGCTACATAATGCGTGATTTTTCCTTCCGTTTGTTTCCAGATTTCTGGGCCGGTAGTGGCGTAGTGTGCCAATGCGTTGGCCGTATTAAAATATTGATTGACATAAAAAGAGTTGGGCGTTTCAGCATGTAATCTTTTTGCCTGAGAATAATAGGAGAGCGGATCATCTGCTTTTACATTACTAGGACAGACTCTTACATCTGCTTTTAGCGCTTTAAGTGCGTCTAGTTTTTCATTAGAAATTTTATCTGGTACGCAAAGAATACATCGGTAACCTTTGATGACTGCAATCATTGCAAGACTAAAGCCAGTGTTGCCCGAAGTAGTTTCGATGATGGTTCCACCAGTCCGTAATAGACCATCTCGTTCTGCTTGTTCTACCATAAAAAGTGCGATACGATCTTTAGCAGAATGACCAGGATTGAAGGATTCAATCTTCGCATATACCGTGGCTGGAATATCTTTTAATACCTTATTTATTTTGACGATAGGTGTATTGCCGATGGTTTCTAAAATATTATTATACCGCATGTCTCAAGTAGTTAGTTTTGCAAAAAAGAAGTAATAGTGCTTATAAAATTAATGCGAATCAGTAGTTAAATTTTCAAATTAATACTATAAAAGGGCTTTGCCAAATGCTTCTTGCTTCCTTCAATCGCGAATAAGGGAGCAAGAAGCAAATAGCGAGCAGCAAGAAGCAACAATATCCCAAATTCAATTGGAAGACAATGTTTCCTTGATTCATATTTTTATTTCCACCCCCTGATTAAATAACTTCTATTTCCTTCAATCAGGAAAATACAACAAAAATGAATCTTTTTGTAGTAGATAGGGTAATTATGATGTAATTTTATGAGGAATATTAATTATTATTGCCGATAAGATTATCATATGATATCAAAGTGTAATGTCAAGACTACTTTTTAATTAAATCCAATCCAATTATGGGTAAGAGCAACTGTGCTTTAAAAGCACGTCTAATTCTTGAAAGAGAAGACGGAATGATTTTGCTGTTAAAACAAACAACTAAAAATGGTGGTAAATACACGATGGTGGGAGGATTTGTGGAACGAAAAGAATTTGCCAAAGCGGGATTGATTAGAGAAAGTTTGGAAGAAACGGGTATTGATTTGCGAGAAAAGCATTTAGAACTCGTTCATTGTTTGCATAAGAAAAGATCAAAAGATTCTAGAATCATTCTCTATTTTAAAGCCTCTAAATGGAAAGGCGAAGCGATCTCACGAGAGCCTCATAAATTCAAAAAAGTGGCTTGGTTTCCAATCGATAAATTACCGAAAAATCTTTCTAGCACCGTTCGACACGTGCTGACCAATTATCGAAAAGGAACGATGTATTCAGAATATATTGGGTAGAAATTAATGTGCATCAGCGTTTAAAAAAAATCCCGTCTAAGTTATAAACCTAGACGGGATTTTTATTTGACGAAAGTAAGTTTAAGATTACTTCTCGTTCTTTACTAGTTTAGCACTAGCTGTTTTAGCTGTACCTTTAGCACAACAAGCCGCACCTTTCTTAGTGCAAGCTTTTTTAGCACTAACTGTTTTAGCTGTACCTTTAGCACAACAAGCAGCATTTTTCTTAGTACAAGCTTTTTTAGCAGTGGTTACTTTACTCACTTTAGTTGCTTTTACAGCAGTAGTCTTAGAGCAAGGCTTAGTACAAGCTTTCTTTGACTTAGAGCAAGATGGAGCAGTAGAAGTTTTAACAGCTCCAGGTGCTGCTTCTGCGTTCATATCGCTAGGTGATACGTTAACAAACTTCTTAGCAGTAGAACAGTATTTTACGTCTGTAAAACTTACGTTACCAGATTGAGCACATACATTTTTCTGAACATAGCTAACTGATCCACTCTTAGAGCAAACACGAGACTCGATATTATCACTTTGAGCAGCTAATACTGCTGCTGGGCTATTAGCATCTACTTTGGCAGTTTTACTCATGCTACAAGTAGCTTTCTTTGCCATGCTACAAGCTTTCTTCTGTGCATTAGCTGAAAAAGTAAAAAGACCTAGTACTGCAAATAATAGAAAGAATTTTTTCATTGTAATTATAATTTTAAGTTTAAATAATTAGTATTCATATTTTAATAAACCAAATATACAAAATAAGTACCGCTTATGAAAGTCAATAGCGGATATATTCAGGTAAAATCTACTGTTTTACGACTCGCTTTGCGATTTGCCCTTCGTTCGTTCTGATCTGAAGTATATAACTTCCTGATGGCGAATCGCTTAAGTCAAAAATAGCAGTAGTCGTTTCTGGAGCTAAATTTAGACGCTTTTGCCCAATCATTTGCCCTAGTGCATCGTATATTTTAACGCTTGTTTCAGCTTGCTTAGTACCTGTGTATCTAAGGTTTAGACGTCCAGAGGAAGGATTAGGTAACACAGAAAATTCGGTAGAAAATGTTAATAAATCATCTGTATCGACTAATTCACGCTCTCCAATGGCATACCAAGCACCCCAAGTCGCATTTTCAATTAAGATAAAGCCATCACCAACCCCTGTTGTTTTATTGGTATTTACCTCACGGAAAGCTAGAATCTCTGTTCCCTGATTCGTAAGGCTAAACATCACAAACTCGTCATTCACAGAATAACTTGGATATCCTGGTTTGTTCCCATTAAAGATAACCCCTTGCTCTCCCGTCTGAATATTTACGCCATAGACAGAATAATTAGTTCCAGATAAACCTGCTTCGATGTGATCAAAAGCAATTACATAAGGAGAGTTTTTGGCAAACGTAGCATTCCCTACACTTACCTGTTCTCCAAGATTATTGAAAATCTTGCTGATCTGAGGATCTGTGCTATTGGCAAAATCATTCGTGTTATTGTCCCATACTTTTAATAATCCAATATCCCAGTATTCAATGTCTTCACCGAAAGAACTTGGAATCTGATTAAAGGCATCATATAATAAAAATTCTCCTGTAATGTCAAACTCCAGAGCATCGGCATACAAAACATCTCCGGTACTCAATCCGTTCGCAGTGGTTGGGTTAGATAATGGAAACCATTGTCCTGTTTGAGATACAAAATCAAAAACCAAGATCTCATTATCGAATTCGTTTTGACTCAGATCACCAAATAAAGCGGCTACCTTAGTTCCATCTTTACTGACCACAATATTTCGCCAAGTACTGGTATTATTTAAATTAAAATTACCACTCACTTGAGGATTTCCTGAGGTCCAATCCAATTCTAACAATCGAAGTGAACCATCCGAATGTACATAAGTCAACACACTTCCGTCGTCACTAATACTTGGTCGGCTAATATGATTATCTTCTGTGAAAGCACCGATCGTTGTTAGATCTGGAAGTGCCGCAGAAGTGTTGATGTTTGATAAGTTATCATCTGACCATAAGATAAAATCATCGCCAGGATTTGCTTCTACATCAACCTCGTAGTTTCCACCAGATTCTCCTAAAATACCAACAGCATCAAATGCTGCCGCTGCTGCTGCTACTTCATTACTTCCGTTTCCATGTATATCTGTTGCCGCTTGAATAACCGCAATTCGCAAATCAACAAATTGAGAAGACATTACTAAATAATCGTTCAGTGCTTTGTAAAAAATCTGTTCTGCTTTTGCTTTTCCGATTCCGTTGCTAGTCGCAAACAAATAATAAGCATGATTTGGAATTCCACTGTTGATATGTACGCCGCCGTTGTCTGCTGAACCAGTAAAACGTTCGTTATAGTGAGCTGGTTGCCAATAAAAATTACTGGAGTTTCCGCCATTATTTGGATTGGCCATATCTCTCATCGTACCAGTAGGGAAGACACCTGGGTTAGCCACTTCTTCTCCAATTTGCCAATCTTCTCGATCAATCATTGCACCAAAAATATCTGCAAAAGATTCATTCAATGCACCTGCTTCTCCTTGGTAAACAAGGTTGGCAGTACTCTGCACAACGCCATGTGCCATTTCGTGACCCGCTACATCTAATGCTTTTGCAAGCGGTGCGTTAAATGCTTGATCACCATTTCCATAAAACATGGTTTCTCCATTCCAAAATGCATTGTCCATATCATTGCCATCTTCGTCAGAAACGTTGACGACAGAGAAGATGTTTTCCCCTTGGTTTTTAATAGAATTCCTTCCAAAAACAGTACGGAAATATTCATAAGCAATTCCTGCATTATAGTGCGCAGATACTTCGTTGCGTGTCCAAGAATTATTGTTGCCATGATTGACAATATTAATACTAGAACCTTGTCCTGGATAAGTATTATTTGCATCAAAGGTACCGATTACTCCTACTGCATTTTCTGGTAAATTTGATTGGGCCGCATTGTACATATTACGACTAGCATCGACCATTAACCAGTTATTACCGTCTCTCCACACAGAAAACTGGCGAGAAATATTGCTTAAATCATTTGCAATCGCTGTTTCTTCGGAGACAACTATTTCGTTTGGTGTTAATATTTTTTCTTCTGAAATAATAGGGTTTTTAGAAGTGCAACTATGATGGTCGTGGTCTTCGTGCCAGCCAAATAATTGACAAATATTTTTATGATGAAAAAGAATTTCGCGGGTATTAGCATCCACAAAATATTCCCAACGGTTGGTAATATTTGGAATAATTTCTACATGCCATATCAATCGAGGATTTTCGATATTATTTTCTGGGTGGTAAATCATTAAGGTTGATTTGAGTGGTTCTCCATCGACAAATTTTAGTGCTTCAGGAGATAACTCTAACAAAGAAGTTTCGTTAGTGATTTCTGATTTTACCGTTTCTTCCGCCTGCGTCTGAGAGATGTTTCGCTGACGTACATCTAGTTGAGGCGTTGGAAAATAACGACCATTGAATAGCTGCGCATCCGCGGCATTATGGTGTATCATTATTTCACTTCCATATATTTTTATTCCATCGAATGATTGTTGCAGACGAAGATGTAAATGTCCTTGTGCATCCGTATGTGTATTCGTAATGCTAAACTCATCACTTGGTTGTTCTATGTTGATTAGTTCGCGAATCGCTTCGAGGTAAGCAAACGTTTTTTCTGTTGGATTGGTTTTAGTCCGATCCATATTCGCAGGAATCCCTTTTATCCAAATAGGTTGATTTGTTTTTTCGTCTCGACGAATTTCCAGGTTCTCCGCTTTGTTCAGTGCGATGGACGATAGGGTAGCGTAAGGAGTCGTTGCCAGGGTACTTGGGGTAACCGTTGGTGTGATTCCTTCCGCATTGATTTGAATCGCCGATTTGTCGGTGACAGCTGGGCGTTCCATATCTTCTGGTGGGGTCGTTTTAAATTGACCGAAAACAGGTAGCGCTAAAAAAGTTAGCAGTAGGATTGTAATCGTGTTTTTCATAAAAAATTATTTTTATTCCTTAGGAATGAGAGATTTAAGATTCCCGTGAAAAATTTTAAGATTTGGATGTTGTTCAGGATACTGAGTACCAGACCAAATGATTTGGTGTTCAGCGTCTTGATGATTAAAACGGATAAACCGATACATATTCCCAGGTTGGTTATATTTTAGGTTTCCGATATTTAAAAATTTATAATTTTCGAATAATTGAGTAGTTTGATTTTTATCAATGGTCGTGACCATTTCAAAACTATCTACCTGCATCATTTTTTTTAATAATTGCCCATTGTCTAATAAAACATACTCATTTACCATCCCACTAAATCCACCGCCATTACCAAAGTTGATCCGCGCGTTTGGATACTCCGTTGGATTGGTGTAGCGAGTTGAGCTACAGGCAGCAAAAAGGAATAGAAATAATAACAAAGGAGGAAAAAGTCGCATGGTGATTATTATTAGGTGAAAATAGTTTGGGTATTTATCAAACGTATTTAAGACGAAGTTACGATCCTCAAGAGTCTCAAACAAATGTTAAATATTAGTAAAACAAGGATTCGAGCGCATCTAAATAAAGTTTATTTTTGGGCGATAGAATAAAGTCCAACATGAAAGTACTAATTATTCGGTTTAGCTCAATTGGTGATGTGGTTTTGACCACTCCGGTCATTCGGGCCATTGCGCAGCAAACTGATTTTGAGGTACATTTCCTTACAAAAGCGCGATTTGCGACTGTTCTCCACCATAATCCATATATTTCTAAGGTTTATACCATTGAAGAAAAACTAGACGAAGTTCTAACATATTTAAAAAAAGAACAATATTCGTACCTAATTGATCTTCATAAAAACCTACGTAGTTTTCGATTGCGGCGGGCATTGGGAGTACCAGCATACCATTTTCCCAAATATAATATAGAAAAATGGCTATTGGTCAATTTTAAGGTGGATAAACTTCCCGATAGTCATATTGTAGACCGATATTTTGAGGCTGCGGCACCTTTATCCGTCAAAAAAGACGAAAAAGGGCTAGATTTCTTTCTTGGATTAGAAGATCAGGTAAATATTCCAAAATCAATACAAAAGGAAGAATATCTGGTTTTTGTGTTAGGAGCAGCGCATTTTACCAAACAGATCCCCATAGAGCTCTTTAAAAAAGTCATTCCCCTTCTAAAACAACCCATTTTCTTGATTGGAGGAGGAGATCAGCGTGAAACTGGAGCGCATCTCGTTCAATTATTCCCCGAAAAGGTGAAAAACTACGCTGGTGAACTAACTATTGGGCAATCTGCCTACTTATTGTCAAAAGCCCAAGCAGTTTTGACATCAGATACAGGAATGATGCACATCGCAGCCGCTTTTCAACGTCCAACCGTGGTAATTTGGGGTAATACGACGCCTAAACTAGGCATGTATCCCTACCATACCGTCTATGAAAATAGGGAAGTTTCCAATCTCGCTTGTCGTCCTTGTGATAAAATAGGTAAGAAAGAATGTCCCAAAGGCCATTTTAAGTGCATGAAAGATCAGTCAGTAGGGGAGATCGTCGCAGCTTTGGATCGAATGCTTGATTAGCTCCGTCGTTAGATAATGCTACCTACTGACGAAAGAGAGTATGTAAGGAAATGTTATTTGCTGTCCGTTTCTTGTTTACTCAATCGCGATTGAAGAGGGCAAGAGGCCAGTAGCGAATAGCAAGCAGCAAAAAACAAAAAACTGATTCGAACTAATAATATAAGTCTAACCCTAAAAATGTAACGAGCGTTGTCAAATTAACGTATTATCCAAATAACGACTTTATATTTATCGAGATTTGTCGCTTTTTAGAGAAAAATCCAAAAAAAGAACGCAACTGAAAAGGGTTTAACACTAAATAGATTATAGATAAATGAAATTTTAAATAAAAATCATATCTTTCGACTTTAAATGAAAATTCTGAAGTTTTTAAACAACTTCTCTATAAAAAACTGATCTTCATTGCGAAAATTACCATGTTTATGAAAATTATAAAATTTACCCTTCTTTTTTTACTCTCAGGCCTTTTTACGCAGCTTTCTGCCCAGGATATTCACTGGTCTTTATACAATATGTCCCCACTGACCCTCAACCCTGCTTTGACAGGTTCGTACCTCGGTACTGCTAGAGTTGGTGGAATTTATCGTGATCAGAGTTTTAATCCAAATAATAGTGCCACTACAACAGGATATACCACTCCTTCTTTTTATATCGATGCGCCGATTTTGGCCATAGGGAAAAGAGATTGGATTGGAATCGGTGGGATGTTTTACGCCGATAAAGCAGGTTCTGCAGCGTTGACTAATCAAGGCGCTTACGCATCAATTGCCTATCATAAAGCGCTAGATAAAAAGGGAAATACCTTATTATCTTTTGGAGTACAAGGAGGATTGTTGAGTAGAGATATTGATTTTGATGAACTACGTTTTGGTGATGGGGTATTATCGGATTTACAGGGGAACGGGTATAATTCGTCTGCGGTTATTAGTGATTTTGGAGGAAGCAGCGCTTTCAACCTAAATGCTGGTGTAATGTTAACGGCTCGACTAAATAAATTGACAGATTTGAATATTGGACTATCTTTCCAAAATATATTATCACCTAACTATTCATTAGTCAATGCTCAAACTAGTAATACACCAAAAGGAGCGAGAGATTTACCTTTGGCATTTAAATTACATGGTCAGTTCAATTTCAGCCTAGGCGAAAAATGGTTACTATCTCCAACCTTCTTATACAATCAGGCTTATGCTTCTAACGAAATGCAAGTACAAGCAATGGTTGGATATAAGTTAAATAATAAAGATCCAATGATCGTTAAACTAGGACCTGGTTATAGATTGGGAGACGCTTTTGAAGTTTTGCTAGGAGTGGATTATAAGTCTTTCCGATTTGGAGCAAGTTATGATTTGACCGTTTCAGGTCTTTCTGATGTCAACAACGGACAAGGAGCATTTGAATTTGCTTTGAGCTATATTATAAAAATATTTAAAGCCCCAACTGTTAAGCCTGTGGTTATTTGCCCACGGTTATAATCGCGCAATAACCAACAAACCATTCTAGAATGATTAATTCATTCCTTAACCAAACGGACAAAAAAAATAAAATATGAGATATATACTTTTAAGCTTTTTATGCTTTGCATTTCTTTCTCAAATAGAAGCTCAACCGCTACGCGGCCAAACTACTGCAAAACAAAAACTAGAAACTGCCGAGGCGCAGTTGGCTAAAAAAGATTATTACCAAGCCTTAGAATGGTTTGAAAAATATTATAAAGAAGAACGGGATCTAGCAGTTGCTAAGCAAATAGCTGATCTACACTTTATGTTACGTGATTATGCGAAAGCTACTCGTTGGTATAAGCGAGTGGTAGAAAGAAAGTCTCGTAAAAAACCTAATCCGTTCCTTCCTGAGTTACGCTATGTATATGGACGTACGCTCAAGATGAATGGCAACTATCCTGATGCCATCGAAGAACTTACACTTTATATTAGTGAGTCAGAAGATCCTGTAAATATTGCTCGTGCTAAACGAGAAATCGAAGGTGCAAGATTAGCACAATCCATGCAGCCAGATATGGAGGTAAGCCTAGTCAATGCAGGGAAAAAAGTAAACACAAAATCTTCTGAATACTCGCCGCTTCTAGCTTCTAAAGATGAAATGTATTTTACCGCAATGCGGGAAGATAAAATCAAAGAATTGGGTAGTAGAGATAATGACTATCATTCCAAATTATTCCTTTCCAAAAGGGGAGAAGAGGGCTGGGAAGAGGCGATGGAAGCAGGTGGTGTAAATATCAACCGTGAAGGATACCACACTGGAAATATTTCTTTTAGTCGAGATGGACAACGGATGTATTTTACCCGTGCTACTTTAGAAGGAAATGCCTTAATGGAAAGTAAGTTATACTACAGCGATAAAGGAGACGAAGGCTGGGCTCCAGCAAATGAAGTACCTGGTATTAATGGAGATTATATCATTCGTCAACCTGCAGCTGGTGAACTATTTGGTAACGAAGTAATTTATTTTGTTTCCAATATGGATGGTGGCTACGGTGGTTATGATCTTTATTATGCTACTCGACAAGGAGATGGATTCGCATCACCTGTAAATTTAGGAGATGTGGTCAATACCGATATGGATGATGAATCACCTTATTTTGTAGATGGTACCTTATATTTCAGTTCGGAAGGTCATCCTGGAATTGGTGGATTTGATATTTTTAAATCTGAATGGAACGGTAGCGTTTGGAGTGCACCAATGAATATGGGTAAGCCTTATAACTCAATGGTAGATGATTTATATTATTCTATTGATAAAGATGGATATAGTGGTACCTTGGTTTCAAATCGTGAAGGTGGTAAATCATTAAAAGGAAAAACTTGTTGTACCGATATCTGGGAACTATCAAAAGAAGAAGTGGTACTAGATCTACAAGCACTTACTTTTGCAGATGGAAAGCCGCTTAATGGAGCTAGTGTTCAGTTAGTGGAAATGACCAATAATACCATGGGCATGACCAATGACAAAACCAGCGAAGCTTCACATATTTTTGGATTTCCATTGAAGTCAGAAATGGCGTACATGGTAATCGGTTCTAAGGAAGGATTTGTGGCCGATACCTTACAGTTTAATACGGTTGGAATCACAACAACGACTAGCTTTGAACAAAAGTTAAACTTAACTTTTATTCCACCACCACCACCAGAACCAGAAGAGCCGGAGTATGAGGAATATACAACCAACGAGCCGATCGAATTAGGTAATATCTTCTATGATTTTGATGATGATAAAATTCTTACCGAAGCAGAAGCGGATTTATCTTACTTAGCAGAGCTAATGAATAAATATCCTGACATGATAATTGAGCTATCTTCTCATACCGACAGTCAAGGTCTTTCTGGCTATAATAAGAAGTTATCTCAACGTCGTGCTACTTCTGCTAAGAACTGGCTTGTAAATAGAGGTGGTATTTCAACAGATCGAATTCAGGATGTTGGATATGGGGAAACTCAAATTCGAAATCAGTGTACCAATGGTGTTAAATGTGAAGACGACGAACACCGATATAATCGACGTACCGAATTCAAAATCGTAGCTGGACCAACTTCCATTCAAATCGAGAAAAAACGATTGAAGAAAAACTAAGATTTTCTTTGCCTTTATAGAACAACGACAAAGTCTTTGTCGTTAATAATCAGGAGAAGCTTTCTAAAAAGCTTCTCCTGATATGTTTAGCGTTTGTCTATTCAACTATTTTTAATGAAATTATAGAAATCATGAAATTTTTTGCAAAAAACTTATCATTCTTACTAGCAGCTAGCTTAGTATTCTTGGTGATAAATGCCTGCACCGGACAGAGAAAAGCAGTTCAGGATATCAATATTGATCCTTACATGACCTTTGAGCAGCAACGGGTGGATTTTGGAAATGTGAAAGCAGGAGAGCGGCCAGAGTTTATTTATAAATTTAAAAATACAGGATCAGAACCAATTAAAATTGAATTGATCTCCGGCTGTGATTGTACACAGTTTATCGATACGCCAGATGGTCAGACTTTTTTACCTGGAGAAGAAGGAAGCTTTAAAATTATCTTTAAAAGCGATACAGAGGAAGAACGTGGTAAACTAGAGAAGACAATTGATATCCTACTAGAAAATACAGACCCTAAAACAGGATATCAGATTATCAAAGAAGTTTTTTATGAGCTGGTCTTATCTGATTAATTGATAAACTTATATGGAGAATATTTCTGTCTTTAACCAAATACTAGCGTCTGCGCTAGGAATGGGCTGGCTACAATGGCTGGCCTTTATTTTTGGAATAGCCTATGTTATTCTGGCTGCTAAAGAAAACGCTTGGTGTTGGCCAGTCGGATTGATTAGTGTAGTCATTGCATTCTTTGTTTATGCAGATCCTGAAGTCAAACTCTACAGCGATGCGCTTTTACAGATTTTTTATGCCATCATGTCTATTTATGGTTGGTGGATATGGACCTCGCATAGTTCCAATTCAAAGGAAGAACCTTTGGATAGTCCGGAGGCAGCACCGCTTGAAATACATACCTGGCCTGTCAAGCGGCATCTAATCATTATGGTCATTGGATTTATCTTAGCGGTAATCTGGGGGAAAATTTGCCAGTTACAATTCGGAGCAGCTCTGCCTTATATTGATGCGACAACTACGGTGTTTTCATTAATAACTACCTATATGGTTACACAAAAGATTCTAGAAAATTGGCTTTACTGGATCGTAATCGACGTGGTTTGCATCTTCGTTTATCTTCACCGTGAACTTTACCTCTTTTCAATTATGTTTTTAATCTATGCTATCGTAGCTGTAATTGGCTATTATAACTGGAGAAAGGAATATCAGGAACTTACTTATTCATCATAGTTTTTATCTGAGCAAAAAAAGAACCCTGGGATACCGAAGTATAACCACAGGGCTCTGACATCCACTCTCTCATATAAATACAAAAGTCTTCAGTCAATTCTTATTCGAATTGACCAATATCGTCCCTAAGACAACATATAAGTTGCTTTAAGGTCTAAATTTATTTAAAAGTGTAAAGGAAACAGATAAACTTGAAGTGTTTAGGGCTCTCGTTTAGTTAGGTTTCCTGTGTTGTTGTTTTTCTAGTCGGCAATATAATTCAATTTTCTTATTATTTCCAATAACAATATATAAATATGAGTAATAACAATAGAAATAGTTGATTAACGAATAAATAAAGTACATAATCAGCTTCAAAATATATATTTGCGGAATAAAATTTTTTATATTTACTTTGTATTTCAAAGCACTTTAAAATTGAAATGAATTATATGAAAAATTTAACTGCCTTCTCAGACCGTAAGATCTTTCTTTTTAGAATGGGTATTGCCTTTATGATCGGACTACTGAATACTCGATTAGAGGAGCAACCTAAATCTGTAAAGTTCTCAGACTTAGATTTCAATATCATTTTATTGATTTTGGGAAAATATAAGTACATATGCGCTCAATCGAATAATTCCTGTTTTTCAAAAAATAAGAAAAGAACAAATTGACGAGACAGCTATCTATACGGCTGAGATCACTCGTGACAGTGTCACCTTGCAAACTGCTTGGTGGTATGATAATGGGCATTCGCAAACTACAGAAGAATGGGACTGGCGTTGGCGCTCACTTTTTTATGGCGAAAGCTATTATTTGATCAATATTAGTGTGCTTGATCAAGAAGGCGAATCCCTAGAAAATTTGATCAGAGAGGTCATAGAAAGGACAAGTCATTAACTTGGGGGCTAAGATTTTGAATTCCAACACTATTTAGAATTAATCTAAATAGTGTTGACGTCCTAAATACCCTAACTACAACGATGTAATATCGTAAATCCTTTATATCTTTGCATAAATTTTTTGAAATCTAAGGCAACTGCATATCGTATTTTACGTATTTAAATACCATTCAAAGGTACCCTAGATTATCATTTCTTATACACTAAAAATTGCCAATTTTGAAAAACGGAATAAGCAAACTCGCATTCCTGCTCTTTTTTACCACCCTAACATTTCAAGCTAATGCCCAGACTGCGGGAGAAGGATCAACCTATCTCTA
>CALGJS010000218.1 GCA_937927835.1 uncultured Saprospiraceae bacterium
ACCTGTTGCGCCATCAGAAGTAAATTCAATAATATCTGCTTGACCGTCAATAATGATTGTCGTGGTTGTACCACCTTCTGTAAGTTCAACGGTTCCACCGTCTACGTCATCACAAGGATCTGGAATTCTGATAACGGTTAAGTTATTA
Source organism: uncultured Saprospiraceae bacterium (assembly GCA_937927835.1). GTDB lineage: Bacteria > Bacteroidota > Bacteroidia > Chitinophagales > Saprospiraceae > JALZUU01. The sequence goes on from CALGJS010000218.1 coordinate 149, forward strand.
GAAGAAAGATCAAAACAATCGGTGCTGATTTCTTCTGTTTCAAAAAGGTTATCACCGACCATAATGTTTAGACTACCCGTATAAGAGAGTCCGTAAACAAGACAAGTACCCGGACCAGCCGGATCGAAGTCCACTGCGTTGCCAGAAGGAATACCGAGGATATTGCCTTCGCTGTCGGTAACGACATAAGTAAAGAACTCGCCTGTTGCGCCATCAGAAGTAAATTCAATAATATCTGCTTGACCGTCAATAATGATTGTCGTGGTTGTACCACCTTCTGTAAGTTCAACGGTTCCACCTAATACTGCATCACAAGGATCTGGAATTCTGATAACGGTTAAGTTATTAGAAGAAAGATCAAAACAATCGGTGCTGATTTCTTCTGTTTCAAAAAGGTTATCACCGACCATGATGTTTAAACTACCCGTATAAGAAAGTCCGTAAACAAGGCAAGTACCCGGACCAGCCGGATCGAAGTCCACTGCGTTGCCAGAAGGAATACCAAGGATATTGCCTTCGCTGTCGGTAACCACATAAGTAAAGAACTCACCTGTTGCGCCATCAGAAGTAAATTCAATAATATCTGCTTGACCGTCAATAATGATTGTCGTGGTTGTACCACCTTCTGTAAGTTCAACGGTTCCACCGTCTACGTCATCACAAGGATCTGGAATTCTGATAACGGTTAGATTATTAGAAGAAAGATCAAAACAATCATCGCTGATAATAATATCAGGCTCTAATAGACCGTCACCGATTTCAATTAATAATTCACCAGTGTAAGAGAGACCATATACGAAACAAGTACCCGTTCCAGCAGGATCAAAATCAACGGTATTTCCTGGAGGAATTCCAAGAATAGTTCCTTGATCATCGGTAACTACATAAGTAAACTGAAATCCATTTAACACGACATCGGTAGAAAAGACAATTAAGTCTGGTTGGCCGTCCACGATAATAGTAGTATCTGTTCCACCATTTGCGAGTTCCACGGTACCACCTAAAACGATTTCGCAATCCACTTCTTGTTCTGTAATGTATGGAACATCAATCGCACTTGCACCAGGGAAAGTACTATTGTATTCAGGAATATAGTTGCCGTTTTCTTCTGGAACTTCGAAACCGAGGATGGCACCTCCGTTGTTTGATCGTTCTGCTACAAAGATTATTTCTAGTAGTGGATCATAACCAATATCGTACGGATTACCTAAAAAAGTATTACCACCTTCAATTCTGATTTGTTCGTCTGCGCTGGCATTGATATCGATTACCGCAAGAATAAAATCAGGAATAATCACAATGGCACCATCTTCGTCATCAGCTAAATCTCCGACATCTGTCATATACATCACATCCTGTAGGAAGTCATAATATATTCCATGAGCGTTCACCATATTTTCAACAGTGAATGAAAAGTCTGGTGAAAGTGGACCATCTGGTTTGCTAAAAAATTCATCAAATAAGGCTACTTGATTTGATTCGTTGATTACTGCAAATAAAACTTGGTCTGAGGTTGTTAATCCCCAAAGACTAATATCCAAATCATGCCCACGGTCATAGGTGATAGAGGTAGGAGTAACATCGTAAACGACCAATCTATTTTGCATTCCATTATCTAGGCTTGCATCTTGTGCAACTACTAATTGTCCGTTGCTAACAATAATTTCGCGACCATTCATAAAGTTAGAAGTCGAAGTGGCAATTAGTGGAGGAGTTGTGTTTAAATCAAGAGAAGCTTTTACTTGACCATAAAGGTTGATCACGTTATTTGTTCGATCCAATTGGTAAAGCACATCATTTTCAATATCATAATGAATTCCATCCGCATCTTCACCACCAGCGTCGAATGTACTAAATTGAAGAATTCCATTATCAAGGATTTCGTAAGCACCAATATTTCCAGAAGTATTGGAAGAAGCATAAAAACGAGATACGAGATTTACTGTGGGAATATTTTCATCCACAAAAGTTACAGCGGAAGCCCCAGCAAAATCACTACTGTAAACCGGTGTCACATCTCCATTTTCAGTTGGTAGATCAAAAGCAAGTAATTTACCTCCACCGTTGGCGCGTTCTGCTACAAAGATTCTTTGACCTTCATCTTCAAAAACAACATCTACCGGATTTCCTAAATTAGAGTTAGGTCCTTCAATTCTAATCTGTTCGTCTAGATCAATAAAAAAGTCTCCAGCAATAGAGCCAAAAAATCCATCGACATAAACAAGTGCTCCATCAGAATCACTAGCTGCATCTCCGATATCCGTCAAAATCATTCGATCCCCAGCAGGGATGTAAGTAATACCATGTGTTCTAGTAATACCCTCGACTGTTACAGTATTGGTAGGATCAACGATACTGCCATCTGCAAAATCCAAAAAGCCATTGAAGATAGCAATTTGATTAGAATTGTCTACAACGGCAAAGATGGTATTTTCTAAAAGTCTAAAACCCCATAGGTTTACTGTAACCTCAAATGATTTTTCAAGCATAATATCGGTTGGAGTAATATTATAAATGAAAAACTTATTTACGTTACCATTGGCGTCATTAGCATCTTGGGCAACTACCAATTTATTTCCATTAACGGCGATCTCTCGGCCATTGATAAAATCGGAAGTAGAGGTGGCTGTAACCACTGGACTCGCTCCGGCTTCAAGGCTATCGCAGATACCACTATACGCATTGATGACATTATCTGAGCGATTTAATTGATAGAGTACATCATTGTTATTATCATAATAAATTCCATCCGCATCCATTGCTTGACTTGCAAAGGTACTCATGTTGATTCCCATGTCTGAGAGTTCATAAACACCAATTTGCGCTTGTGTATTGGAAGAAACAAAGACCGGGGGACTGGTTGAGTTGCTGATAAAAGTTTCCGGTTCGTGGGAGAATCCGCTAAACGTATTTCCCAAAAGAAATAGCGCCAGCAAGACAGAAAAAGTGGCTTTCATAAAAAAGTGTTTAAGTAAAAAGGTTATTACAGGTAACAGTGATCAAGTTTCTTGATCACGAATAGAATTTTTGTCAATAGTGAATCGTATCTTTAAGATAAGTGTTTGTGTGATACGGTTTTAGGGATAGAAAAGCTACATGAAGCTTTATAATAGACTAATATCAAAGGTAATAAATAAGTTTTAGAAACTAATAGGTTAAGTATATATAATTTTATAAATTATAAGAAGTATACGGGACTAAAACTTTAATGCATTAAGATAATTATTCATATCATCCTAAATGATCTTTGTTTTTTCATTTTTCTATAAAAATTGGTCTAAATTGGCGATTTGGAAGAACGTTTTTCATTATTAGGTGTTGATGTTTTGAAATTTTGACGATTCTGTCTATTTACATGATAATTATTTATTAACGAAAACAATTTTATAAAACATGTCTGAAAAGATTTCATATGAATCAGCCTTGACGGAATTACAAGAACTGGTAACTGAGCTACAAGGAGAAGCAATAAGTATTGACGATTTGTCTGTCAAGGCAAAACGAGCGGCAAAACTAATTCAACATTGTCGGGAAAAGCTCCGGCACACTGATCAGGAGTTGAAAGGATTGTTTGATCAAAGCTAAAGAAATTAGTAAAGCCCTAAAAACTAGAATGAATGATTTTTGTAATTTTTGATATTGATGGAACCTTAGTTCATTCGAACAAAATAGATAGTCAATGTTTTGCAGATTCTTATACCACCGTATTTGAGCGACCCTTCCCGTCTATTGATTGGCGAGACTATCCGCATGTAACGGATGATACGATTTTTGGTACTGTTTTTAAAAATCAATTTTCACGATCCCCATTGGATTCTGAAAAACAAGCATTTAAAGACCATTTTGTTGCTAATATTTTAACTGCTCGCCAGCGAGACCCATCTGCTTTTAATGAAGTGCCTGGCGCACGACCTATGATGGAGGCACTAAGTAAAGATGATCGTTATCGAGTCGGAATTGCGACCGGAGGCTGGCAGGCTCCAGCCCAAGTAAAACTAAATTTTGTAGGAATTGATTTTGCTGAAATTCCAGCAGGATATGCGGATGGAAATCCAACGCGTCCTGATATTATTAATACAGCTATCAACCAAGGAAAAGCACTTTATGGCGAACCAACAAAGATTGTTTACGTGGGTGATGCTATTTGGGATTTAACCACTTGTCGTGAAATGAAAATACCTTTGATTGGAATTAGAGTACGAGGAGATTTAGATTTTTTTAAGGAGAAAGGGTTGGAGTATGTTTTTACTGGATATGAAGATTTGAGCGCTTTTCAAAGAGCTGTTGAGAAGATAAGTATTTAGTACTATTCAAAAGTGTTTTTCTCCTCTCCACGACCAGCAATGATATCCATTACTAAAAGGAAAAGTCCTACCGGAACACCAAATAGTCGTTTAAAAAGACCAATTGGATCTTCTTTTAAATCATCTGTATAAGCCAATAAAAATAGAATTAATAAACTGATGCCGATTACTAGGGAAGAAGTATGTACGTTTTCCATGTAAGTTTTTTAATAAAAGAACAAATATTAAAAATAAGAAAAATAACGTCTAGTGGGGGCAATGTGACTGTTTTTTATGAACCTTTCTGGATTTTTATTTTTAATTCTAGCTCTTTTACCAGCAGTTCTGCTCCTTCGGTTTTCATTGATCGTAGTCCTATTAGCATTTGTTCCATCACTTCTAAAGACTGAGAATTAGGTTCTTGTTTTGGAAAAAAACTTTCCCTCGGAGCTAGTGAAAAGAACAAATCATCTGACCAGCTATTTCTTTTACCATCAATGACCAAATGAATCCGGTCCTTAGTTCCTTTGTTAGCCACTGAATGGATATAATTTACATTGGTATACCAACATTGTCCTTCAAGCATTTCAAGTCTTTTATCATCAAGTATAAATTCAACCTCCGGATTTGTAATAATCGGAATGTGTATCCTGAAGATATTATCTTCATATCCACAATTATAGTCACGATGAGGCTTTATATATGCACCAACTTCTAATCTAAGTAACCTGACACTATACAAGGGTGTTTTAAACGTTTGAATTACCTCTTTTATATATGGTGTACTTTTAAGAATAGAGGTTTCCTTTAGTGGTCCATCAACATTTGGCATCGCGAATATATTTGTACTCTTGCCAGTTTGTGAGTAAAGCGCAATAGAATTCCAATTACCTGTATAACCACCATGATTGAAATGAGGTGTCCAATTTGATTGTAGAATTCCCGCTAATTCTTTTTGTAGTTTTTTAACATCGAATTGAAAAGGAAGTTGCAGAAATTTTGTTAATAGTTGGTCTTTCATAGGTTTGTATTGGAGAAAGATTAAAACGATCTTTTAACAAAGATAAGAATAGTTTTATGAGTTTTTTTTCTCAGTAGCTTTGTGGCAAAAAAAAACACTTTTCAGCAATTTGTCCTGTAGTCAGGTTTTTTCATTAAAAAAAGTGTCTTCTCCAGCATTTGGAAAAGACACTTAATATTTTAGAAGTTAGAATAAGTTTACTGCTTAATCATCTTCATTGTTGCGGTATTTGTAGCTGTTTCCAGTTTATAATATAAGAGTCCAACCGAAGGTAATGCTCCTCCATCAATAATAACTTGATGATAGCCCGGAGAATAGTTGCCAGTAATTTGCTTAACGATTCGTCCAGTGACATCATAAATGGTTAAGGTCGTTTCACTCTCTTTAGGTAAACTAAATCCAATCATTGTCTCCGACTTAAATGGATTTGGTTGATTCTGGAAAAGCTTGAATTCAAATGGATCATTGACAGGATTATCAAACAATAATCCTACATTCATCCGTTCTAAATCTCCTGTATACGCTTCTGCAGGAGTTAGGGAGGAAGTAATACGAATGGCTTCCTCAAGGTTAATGTTTTGTTTCGCTTTAAATACAATACTAAATAAAACCTCGTCATCCATTAGTGTTTGTTCCATTGTCGCGTTCCAACTACTTGTAATCATTCCTTCTGTATCCCGAATACCAAAGTTTTCCTTACTTAGGTTAGATAATTCACTTGTTTGTATTTCTACAAAATTCAATTGATTAGGATTAAATTCTAAAGTGAACTGGTATCCAAGAATATGGTTAAAATCCCGAGCTCTAAAATCAATAGTATAAGTTTTTCCTTCCAGGAATTTTTGATTTTTTACTTTGATATTTAATTGATCCTGATCACGAGTATCACCTGACTGAGCAAAGATTAAAGGTTGTGCAGATCCATTTAAATCACCTGTCTTGATAGCAATAAAATTAGCAATATCAGCTTCCGTCAAGTTGTTGATAAGACGTTCTTCTGGGAAAGTGAAAGCAAACGGATTTTCGGGATCAGGGAAAATATAATCTGTATCCACAAAACGCCATGATGTATTATTTGAGTAATCATCATCAATCACTAAGATCAATCTACGCAGTTCGATCATGTCAAGTGCTGTAATAGAACCTGATCGATTGACATCAGCAGCGATTAGTTTGTAAGGTGAATCTAAAGTTTGGATTTCCAATAAATGTTGTCCCATTAAAATTAGATCAATGGTAGTAATGCCATTTAAAATATCCTCAGTCCGACTTGGAATGACTTCATAGTTTTGACCTAATTCTGCCATAAACTCAAACGTTCCGTCCTCTGTAGTTACGGTAGGCTCCCCAGCAGTTGCCAAATTCGAATTAAGGGTTACTGTTACGCCCTCGACTTGCTCATCATCTTCCGTTTGGATCATTCCAGAGATGGTAGCGGTATTTGAAACTGGCACCTCCTTCAATCTAAAGGTAGCATTAACCGTGGTTGTATTACCACAATTATCCGTTGCAGTAAAGGTGACAATAGTAGTAGCAAATGGACCTATAAATGTAGTGTTTGGTGTTGCTGGACTATAACTCCAATTGATTGGATTGGGTGTAAATCCATTACAGGCATCATCCACTACAAAATTGGTAATATTATTATTAGCCCAAGATTCGTAATTGGCTTGTGCATTGGCATCGAACAACCGGATAGCATCTGATGGAGTAGAGCTAATCACTGGACCGTCCGTATCCTTGATTACTACCATAGCAGTACAAGTACCTGTTCTGCCGCATTGATCCGTTGCCGTAAAAGTGACAATCTGCCAAGCAACTGCATTTGAAACAGCGACAGGACCATTATTACAATCTTGTAAATTAAATCCGTTCGGACTGAAGTTATTGGTGATCGTTGGAGTTCCAAAACAAGAAACATTAACGGTTGCCAAATTGGCATAATTGTCAAAGGTATTCTGAATCATATCTGTATCTGCCGGACAATCAATTACACAAATATCCACAGGACAAACAAACTCTGGGCTTTCATTGGATAGGGTATAGACTTGGGTATGACTTGCTGATCTGTCACAAAGATCAGTTACCGTATAAGTATAACTGATGGTCGATCCCGAACAACCAGCTATTCCGCTCGTATTTGGTCCACTAACTTCGACAGTCGCGCCTAATCCACAATCTATATCATATTGGAAAAGATGTGGTTGAGGGAAAGCGTTGACCGCACAGTCAACAGTTTGATCTAATGGAATACTGGTAATAATTGGATCAGTTGTACTCTGTAAATAAGTAAAGGTTTGCGCACAAATACTGGTATTCCCACAAATATCAGTAACTGTGTAAGTTCTGGTTAAGGTCCGATCAGCAGGATCAGGTGAACAGAAATTTAGCATGGATTGATTGGATGGACTATCTTGATAACTAAGCGTTATCTCTGAAAGATTACTACAATTATCATCAATTGTTCCACCAATGGTGATGAATGACGAGACAGTTGTTGCATCTGGAATAGGATCCGTATTACAAACTAAGTCTACCATGTTTTGCGGACATGTAATAGTTGGTCCTTGGCTATCTTCAACGGAAATAAACTGAGTACAGTTGGAAGCGTTTCCACACGGATCAGTAGCCATCCAAGTTCTAGTAATTTGATATTCATATTGAGAACAACCGTTAGCGCCCTGCGTAGAAACATCGGTAAAGGTAATGTTGATTTCAGAAGCTGAAGCACAGTTGTCAGTTGCAGTTGCCATTCCTGTGTTTGCTGGATCGGTGCTTGCATCACATTCGATGGTTAAGTCAGCTGGGCAAGAAATCACGGGAAGGTTATTGTCTTCAATCATGATAATTTGAGTACAGTTGGAAGCATTACCACACGGATCAGTAGCCGTCCAAGTTCTAGTAATTTGATATTCATATTGAGAACAACCGTTAGTACCTTGGGTAGAAACATCAGCAAAAGTAATGTTGATTTCAGAAGCTAAAGCACAGTTGTCAGTTGCAGTTGCGATTCCTGTGTTTGCTGGATCGGTGCTTGCATCACATTCGATGGTTAGATCAGCTGGGCAAGAAATTACTGGAAGTGTACGATCAATGATAATATATTCAATTGGGCAGTCTTCTGATTCCCCAGTTATAGGATCTGAGATAGTAAAAGTACGCGTTATGGTTCTAGGAGTTCCCATACATCCCGCTGCACCATTATCAACATCTGCTGAAGTAATGGTAATAGGATTACAAGAGGAATTTACTATTCCACCTTGAGCTGTGAACTCAGTCAAAATAGCCACCATATTAGTAGCTGTTGGCACCTCTTCTATGCATTCCAATGAGATTGGTCCATTCGGACAGGTAATATCTAGTGTACAACAAATTGGGTTGACAAAAATATCGTCCATAGCAACGACGGTACAACCATTTATATCTGTAAAGGAATACGATACAGTTATATTACCACCAGTTGGAGCAGAAAGAGTAGGGTCAAACGAAAAGGTTGTTCCGTTTCCATTATCGGTTACACCTAGACCAGTGTAAACACCACCAATAGGATTTCCACCTCCAAGGTTGGTTACTACGGGGTCTTCAATACAAACATCCGGGGAAGGAGCAGTAAATGTAACGACTGGTAAGGGAAGGACTTCGATATCGTCAGAAGCAGAATTGGTGCATCCATTTGCATCGGTAAAAGTATAGGTAATGGTAAATGTTCCAAGTCCTACTAGGGCAGGATCAAAACTATAGGTTCCATTTCCATTATCTGAAACACCTGATCCGCTAAAAGTACCACCTGCTGGATTACCACCCCCTAGATTATTTTGGATTCCGGCATCAATACAAAGATCAGCCGGAGCGTTGAAGGTAACAGTAGGTAAGGCGAATACTTCAATGTTGTCACTTGCAGAATTAGAACAACCATTAACGTCTGTAAAAGTGTAGGTGATAGTATGTGTTCCAACACCTGCAGTAGTAGGATTGAAAGTGAAGTTT
>CALGJS010000219.1 GCA_937927835.1 uncultured Saprospiraceae bacterium
TTAATAAGAGCTTGTCCAAATTTTTATCATTCCGCTAAATTGAGGAAGTTTAGACAAGCGATAAAGTCAACCTATTTTCTGACGAGTAAGTCGTATGAAATTCAAACTTTTACTTCCTTTTTGCTGCTTATTGTTCTTGGGATTTCAGGTGACTGGACAAGAGGGAGGACTGTCTAATCTACGCACGCAGATACTTTCTTTAACTTCCAATCAGATAATTTATACCCTCGACTCCCTCACCGTCATTCCTACTTCCGTTACCCTAAAGGAATATCCCCTTGGAAAAACAATTGATGTAACCCATTTTCAGATAGTAAAAAATCAACTTCACCTTACCGATACCCTCTTTCTAAATCAGAAAACCAAAACCGTTACTGCTACCTATCGAGTTTTACCTTATGATTTATATAAGAATTTTTCGCGCCTGGATACAACCAGAATAGGTGCTAAAGCCAATGGAGATTATATCGGTTTTACCATCAACCCATACGAAGACGAAGAGGAGATTATCAAGTTTAAAGGATTGGATTATAACGGAAGTTTTGCCCGAGGTATCTCTTTTGGTAATAGTCAAAACTTAGTACTCAATTCTAGTTTTAATTTACAATTAGCAGGTGAGCTTGGAGATGATATTGAAATCTTAGCGGCCATCACCGATAATAGTATTCCGCTACAACCGGAAGGGAATACCCAACAACTTCAAGAATTTGACAAAATATTTATTCAGTTAAAAAAGAAAGAAAATGTACTGATTGCTGGTGACTACGAATTGAATCGGCCCGATAGTTATTTTATGAACTATTATAAAAAATTACAAGGAGCCACTTTTCGAAATGAGCTAAGTCCTTTTAAAGATGCGACGTTGCGTTCGCGAGCAAGTGTCGCGGTCGCTAGAGGTAAGTTTGCGCGAAATAATCTTCCTAGCGAAGAAGGCAATCAAGGTCCTTATCGATTACAAGGCAATCAGGGAGAACAGTTTATTATCGCATTAGCTGGTACGGAAAAAGTTTTTTTTGATGGCAAATTGTTAACACGTGGATTGGAAGAGGATTATGTGATCGATTATAATCGGTCTGATATTGTTTTTACCAATAAAATCCTAATCACTAAAGATAGTCGAATTATTGTAGAATTTGAATATGCCGATCAACAGTATTTGCGTTCTATGTATGCGTTTGATACGGAATTGAATTATAAAAAATGGCGACTGCATTTCAATCTTTTTTCTGAACAAGATAGCCGTAATTCTACCGGACTCCAAGAGCTCGATTCTTTACAACAAACTTTATTAAATTCAGTAGGAGACAACATAGAAGATGCGTTTGCACCTTCACAACGGAGAACGGAAGAGTTTAACGAATTTCGGATTCAATACGAAATGATTGATACCCAAGTTTTGGTCAATAATAGTTTTGTTAATTTTGAAATACTACAGTTTAGTACCAATCCTGACAGCGCGATTTATACGGCTAGTTTTACGGACGTTGGAGCCGGTCAAGGAAATTATTTATTAGATCCAAATACCTCCCAAAATGGTAGAGTCTTTATTTGGATTTCGCCAGATGCTAATGGAAATTCTTTAGGTAACTTTGAGCCAGTTATCCGATTAGTAGCTCCGACACAAAGACAAATGTATAGCTTTGGAGCAGATTACGAAGTAAATAAAAATGGTCGTATTCAAACCGAAATCGCTTTAAGTCGCAATGATCTTAATCGATTTTCTGAGATTGGAGATGAAGACGATGCTGGAGTAGCGGCCTTTACAAGTTATCAACAAAAATTTCCTTTAAAAAAGAAATGGAACGTAGCTACGAAGGTCGATTATGAGTTTACTCAAAAACGTTTTCAATCGCTAAATCCTTATCGGAAAGCAGAATTTACAAGAGACTGGAACTTGGCTAATAATCGCAATGAAATTCTAAATGTAGCACGAGAAAATGAGCATATTGCTCGCGCAGAAGTTTCACTTTTAAAAAATGATTTAGGTAGCTTGACCTACCAGTTTAGTACCTTTTTAAGAGGGGAAACTTATACTGGACAAAAACATTATACGCAATTAAAAGTCGATCGAAACAATTGGAAAGTTGATGCTCAAATAAATTGGTTGCAAGTAGATAGTGATCGAGAAGATAGCCGATTTTTAAGACCCAAATTAGACTTGTCTAAAACCTTTCCCAAATTAGGTGGAGTTACTTTAGGTGCTTACGGAGAGCAGGAAAAAAATGAGCGATTTTCAAATGGTGCAGACACCTTAAGTGCCGTTAGTTTCTATTATAATCTTTATCGTTTTTATTTGAAAACACCAGAAGAAAAACGATTTACGCTAGGAACTAATTATACGCAGCGATACGATTATGCGCCGACGGGCAAAGGCTTTAGTGAAAATACAGTAGCGGATGAATTTAATGTAAATGGAAGTTGGACAGAAGGAAAAGTTTCTCGTCTAAGTTGGAATTTTACGTATCGTCAACTAAGAATCACAGACGATCAACTAACCACACAAACACCACAGAATGCTTCATTAGGTAGACTGGACCATCGACTGACACTTTGGAAAGGAGCCGTTCGTTCTACCACTAATTACGAAATCGGTTCTGGACAAGAACCACGGATTGCCTATAATTATCTGCCCGTTAATCCAGGGGATGGTGTTTTCTTTTGGGATGAAACCTTGGACTTTAATGGTGATGGCGTCCCACAAGTAAACGAGATTCGCGAAGAGGCTTTTGCAGGCGAAGGAAATATTATTCGAGTAACGCTTTTTACTAATGAATTTATTCGAACCAATAATGTCACGTTTAACGAAAGTTTACAAACGAGTTTAAAACGAGTATTTAAAGCCAAAAAAGGAATTAAAAAATGGTTAGGTAAGTTTTCTACACAATCTACGGTTCGAGTGGTTCGTCGAACGCGAGAAGCCGAGGGCGTATCGGCTTATAATCCATTCCAGAATAATATTCCAGATACCGCTTTAGTAGCGGTAAATTCAAACGTTCGAAATATCTTGTTTTTTAATCGTGGAGGTCAAAAATATGATTTACAAATCGGGCAGACCACTGCGCGCAATAAGATTGTGCTTACCAGCGGATTTCAAACACGTCGTAATGATGAACAGTTCTTTCGAAGCCGATGGAATATCAACAAAAGTATTAGTACACAATTTGAAGTAGCAAAGGGCTTAAATTTAAGTGATAGTGAGTTTTTTGAAAATCAGGATTATGTTATTAATTTTTTTAGAACACGTCCGCAACTAACCTTGCAACCCTCCAATAATTTTAGGACGATTCTCTCTTATGAATTTAAAGAAAGTAATAACGATTCACCTGGCAAAGAACAAGCCATTAAACATGATTTTTCATTCGAAACAACTTTTAACCAAAACACTGCAACTTCTATTCGTTCTCGCTTGTCTTTTGTTAACGTACGGTTTGATGGAGAACGCAATACACCACTAGAATTTGCGATTCTCGAAACTTTAAAAGACGGTAAAAATTACCTTTGGTCATTATCATTAGATCGCCGTTTATCTAAAAATATTCTGATGAGTATTAGCTACGAAGGTAGAAAAACAGGCATCGCGAATACCGTACACATCGGTCGAGCACAAGTCCGAGCGACCTTTTAGAGATATATTTTGACCAACAACCAATAAGAGCCGACAAATAAGGATTTTTCTATTTTGATTAAGGCGATCCTTTATTATCTTTGTTGTCTAGGTTATTGTCAAATAATTATTGATAATCAACGAAGTTTTGTAATAATAAAAAACCATCACTATGCGCGTAATTTTAGCTTTTAGCTTTATCCTTTTCCTAAACCTTACGGTATCTGGACAATCATTTTGGAAGTCTATCAATCAAGAGGATTTACCAGAGCAACTGGAACAGACTATAACGCCTGACCATTTTGCAACATTTCAATTGGATTTTAATGAATTCAAAGAATCATTAGTTAATACACCCTGGGAAGATTTGACCAATTCAGCTGCCCCGGGTAAGGTGATTTATTTACCAATGCCTACTGGCGAATTAGCTCGATTTAAAATCTGGGAAACCAGTATTTTTCAACCTATTACTGCTGCTCGTTACCCTCAACTTCGTTCTTATCGAGGAGTTGGATTGGATAATTCAGGTGCCGCGGTCAGAATGGCTATCTCGCCAAAAGGTGTACACTTAGGTATTCATACGCTAGAAGGAGAAATATACATTGATCCTTACTCTAATGGAAATACTGGATTATATCTTAGCTATTATACAAAAGATGATATGACCGGTGGCCAACCTGCTGCTTGTGGTTTTACTTCTTTTGAAGATGAATTTACTCCTGAAAATTTGGGTAATCACAATGATGATAATTCACAAGTGAACACCAATACCGCTGGTGGACCAGTTGAAATGCGAGAATTTTTGGTTGCGCTAAGTTGTTCAGGAGAGTTTGCTCAAGGACATGGTGGAACAGTAGCTTCTGTTTTAGCAGATTACCAAATCGCTATGAACCGATTAAATTTAATTTATGAGCAAAATTTAGCAACTCGTTTTTCTTTGATTGATGGTTTAGAAGCCGTTCTATACTTAGATCCCGATACAGATCCATTTACGACTGGTAGCGTTGGTACTTCTATGTTGATAGAAAACGCTGTCAATCTAAATCTAATCATGGGAGAAGATAATTTTGATGTAGGCCATGTATTTACAGGGGGGTGTTCAGATGTAGGTGGAGTAGCGAGTGGTCAGATCTGTGGAGAATTTAAAGGAGCCGGCGTAACTTGTCATGCTAGTTCCAATGTTACTGCCGTTACTGCTAATATTATGGCACACGAGATAGGTCATCAATTATCTGCTGGACATACTTGGAATGGTTGTAATCCCTCTATTGGTCAATACGCATCAGGTTCTGCTTGGGAACCGGGTAGCGGTACCACGATCATGTCCTATGCTGGGGCTTGTGGAAATGAAAATAATGTAGATGGAGGAGGAGATGAATACTTTCACGGAGGAACAATCGATCAGATGTCCAATTATATTCGTAATGGTCCTGCTACTTGTGGAGGTAACATCATTACCGATAATAACTTTCCAGATGTTACGGCATTGGTAGAGGATGATTTTTTTATTCCAATCAGTACGCCTTTCGAGTTGGAGGTGGTTGCCGAGGATATGGATGGCGATCAGCTTACTTATTGTTGGGAACAACGTGATTTAGGTCCTTACGGAAATTTAGGATTTCCAGAATTAAATGCACCGCTATTTAGATCCTATCCACCTAACTCTTCCCCAAAAAGAATCTTTCCAACAATGCAAACAATCGTTCAAGGAGGGATGGATCGAAGAGAAATCTTACCAACCTATTCTCGAGATTTGAATTTTTCTTGTACCGTTCGAGATAA
>CALGJS010000220.1 GCA_937927835.1 uncultured Saprospiraceae bacterium
GCTAGTTGGCTTTCTTTATTCGTAAAATACGTTAAAGGGAAGCTAACTAGCCAACAGGCAAACCAGCTAACAGGCAAAAAATGCTCTCTAATTAATGAAAAATATTGATTTTTCAAAAGTTACGGTACTATTAAAATCTTAAAGCTATTTTTTAATAAAAAAACTAAAACTACATTTATGAAAACAACAACCCTCGCGTTGTGGCTAGCACTTATTTTTAGCTTTCAACTCACTGCCCAAGATGCGCAAACTTTTACGATCAGTGGTTATATTCAAGACATTGATTCTGGTGAAAAACTGATCACCGCCAACATCTACGACTATCTCTCTGAAAAAGGAGCAGTTTCTAATACTTACGGATTTTATAGTCTTACCCTTCCAAAAGATAGTATCTTACTCACCATCAGCTATATTGGTTATAAAGACCAAAACCTTGCTTTGTATTTAGATAAAGACATTACCCTCAATATTGATTTAGCAGCAGAACTCGCTTTCGAAGAGGTAGAAGTCGTTGCCAAAAAGACAGATCGTATTGAGGAACGAACCCGGATGAGTACCGTGGAAGTTCCAGTAGCACAGATCAAACAGATTCCTGCGCTCTTTGGTGAAGTAGATGTACTCAAAGCATTACAACTGCTACCCGGAATTCAGTCTGGTGGCGAAGGACAAAATGGATTGTATGTTCGAGGAGGAAGTCCCGATCAGAATCTGATTTTGTTAGATGGTGTACCGGTTTATAATGCTTCTCACCTTTTTGGTTTTTTCTCTGTTTTTAATGCAGATGCGATCAAAGATGTTACCCTTACGAAAGGTGGATTTCCTGCGCGATATGGTGGTCGTCTTTCTTCCGTTATTGAAATAAATATGAAGGAAGGAGATATGAACGACTGGCATGGTACCGGAACCATAGGATTGATTGCCTCTAAATTAACGCTCGAAGGTCCGATCAAAAAAGACAAAACTTCCTTGATCATTTCTGGTCGACGAACGTATATTGATTTACTGGCAAAACCACTGATTAAAAGCAGCTTTGAATCGGATGGAAGTAGTGGTGGACTTGGATATTTTTTCCATGATATCAATGCGAAAATCAACCATAAAATTTCTGAAAAAGATCGCTTGTATTTTAGTGTTTATGCAGGAAAAGATAAATTCTTTTTTAGAGAAAATTACAAGGATGATTTTGGAGGAAATCAGAATGAATACACCACAGCGGCTGGATTGGATTGGGGAAATATAACTTCTGCTTTGCGATGGAACCATTTATGGAATAACAAACTATTTAGCAATGCTTCGCTTACCTATAGTCAGTATAATTTTACCACTAAAGCGGAAGAAGAAGATATTAATACTTTTAATGGTAATCGCGAACTTTCTTCTTTTGCCATCAATTATAATTCTGGAATAAATGATATATCTGGTAAAATAGATTTCGATTTTATTCCTAATCCAGAACATTATTTCCGTTTTGGGGCCAGTGCTATTCATCATACTTTTAAGCCAGGAGCGTTTAACTTGGATATTCGATCTGAAGATGATTTTGATGTTTTTACCCTCGATACTTTGCTTGGGCAACCTAACGTAACTGCTTGGGAATATGCAGCTTATGTTGAAGATGATCTAAAAATAGGGGATAACTTCAAAGTAAATGTTGGAGCACATTTTTCTGGATTTACCCTTCCTGAAAAAACTTATGTTTCCTTACAACCTCGTCTTGGAATGAGATATCTTCTGCCCGATGGTACGGCCCTTAAAGGTTCTTTCGCACAGATGCGCCAATATGTACAATTGCTCACCAATGATGGGATTGGATTGCCGACAGATCTTTGGTTACCAACGACTGCTCGCGTAAAACCACAGGATAGTTGGCAGGTGGCAATAGGAGCGGCAAAGACTTTTAATAAAAAATATGAAATCAGTATCGAAGGTTATTATAAAGATATGTCTAACCTAGTTAGCTACAAAGAAGGGTCTAGCCTTTTTCAATTAAATGACTGGGAAGATCGCGTCACACAAGGAGATGGAAGATCTTTTGGTGCAGAATTTTTTATTCAGAAAAAAACAGGAAGATTGACCGGTTGGTTAGGATATACTTGGTCTAAAACCAATCGTACTTTTTCAGAGGTTAATTTTGGAAAAACCTTTGACTATAAATATGACCGACGACACGATCTTAGCATCGTAGCAAGTTACCGGTTGGCTCCTCGGGTACAGTTGAGTGGAACTTGGGTTTTTGGAACGGGTAATGCGGTTACTTTAGCGAATTCTAATTATCGAATTAATTTTCCTAGTGCAGCGCTTCCTGCCAACGTAGGAGAATTTTTTGGTGGAGGATCAAGAACGGTAGAGTATTATGAAGAACGTAATAATTTTAGAATGAAACCTTATCACCGAATGGATATTGGTATCGAAATTTCTAAACAGAAAAAACGCTACAAAAGGACTTGGTCTCTAGGAGCTTATAATGTTTATAATAATAGAAATCCATTTTTCATTTTTGTAGATTCTGAAAATACGAATGGCCAATCTGAGAATGTTTTAAAACAAGCAAGTCTCTTTCCGGTATTACCTTATTTTGCTTGGAGATTTGAGTTTTAGAAATGCTGTTGGCATTTCGCTTCTGGCTATTTGCTTCTGGCTTCTAGCCTACCTCTATCGCGTTTGCTACGTTTGCCTTGAGTTGGCCAGAAGCCAGCAGCCAGAAATTACAATTTGTCTTTAAACCCTAATAAAAAAAATAGTTATGAAAAATATATTGTTCTTTACCTTTATCATAATTTTCTTTTCTTCCTGTGAAGACTTTTTTAGTACAACTATAAAAGTGGATCCACCAGCACATGAAGATCAGATTGTTACCAGTGCCTTTTTTACAAATGCAGATACGACGTTGCAAGCGTTAGTAAACAGAAGTACTGCGATATTAGAAAATAATAATTTTGACACAGAGAACCTTGCCAACGCTTCGGTTCAATTATTTTCAGGTGATCAATTATTGACGACTATTCCTTATGTCGAGAATCAATTTTCGTCCTTCAATCATATTGAAGAAGGGACACAGGTTGTCTTTGAGTCTGGTCAAGAATATACCTTAAAAGTAAATCATCCGGATTATGAAGAAGCAACCGCTACCGTGGTCGTTCCCAATGAAGTCGTACCTTTTCGATTTGACTTAGAGGAGGATGCTGGAGTGGATGAATTTGGCAGTCGAAGTGATCGAGTTACGGTAGAATTTAACGATCCTCCAGGAGAAGAGAACTTTTATGAAATATCGCTTTTTTCTATTCGTGATTTTGGGAACGGTGATTTTAGTTACGAGAGTCACTATATTACTTCCCTAGACTTTAATTTATATGAGTCTTTTTATGGTGCTAGTATCCTAAGTGACGAGACTTTTAATGGGCAAACTTATAAAGTACAATTAGATATCAATCGTTACGAAAATAATGGAGAAGAATTAGAGACTTTCTTGATTTGGAGATCTGTCACTAAGGATTATTTTCAGTTTTCACGTTCTGTTGGTTTACAACGTGACTCTGAAGACTTCGGACCGTTTTCAGAGCCCGTAAGCATCCGATCAAACTTTGAAAATGGATTAGGCTTATTTTCCATTAATTTTGAAAAGGTATATCCTTTATAAAAACAGTATTTTAACTAAGTGACAAAGGGCAAAACAGGAAAAACCACTGTTTTGCCCTTTTGTCTCTTATGATTTTTCCAATTTGGACTAAATTTTTCCGTTTTAGAATAGTCTTTTGTTTTTGACCCTGACTTTCTTATTTTTGCAAGTGTTCAGATTTAAAACTGAGCCAGCTTCATTTTATCAAAAAAATAAATATTATCTTCGATGGGAAGAGCATTTGAATATAGAAAAGCCCGTAAAATGGCTCGTTGGTCCGCTATGGCCAAAGCCTTTACACGTATTGGCAAAGAAATTACAATCGCCGTTAAAGAGAGCGGTCCTGATCCAGATACCAATTCGAGGCTAAGAGCAGCTATTCAGAACGCGAAAGCGGCGAATATGCCCAAAGACAACGTGGAACGAGCCATCAAAAATGCTTCTGACAAAGATACTTCTGACTATAAAGAAGCACTCTTCGAAGGATATGGTCCTCACGGAATTGCCTTTCTAATCGAAACAGCCACAGATAACAACAATCGTACAGTCGCCAACGTCCGTAGTTATTTCAATAAATGCAACGGTAGCCTAGGAACTTCTGGTTCTGTCGCATTCATGTTTGATCACCAATGCCAATTCCAAATTAAAGGAGAAGGACTCGATGTAGAAGAGCTAGAATTAGAATTGATTGATTATGGAGCAGAAGAAGTTTTTGAAGAAGAAGATGGAATTATGATTTTCTCTCCTTTTGAAAATTTTGGTTCCATTCAAAAAGCTCTGGAAAAAAAAGAAGGAATAGAGATCGTCTCTTCCGGATTTGAGCGTATTCCTAACGTAACGAAGACCTTAGATACCCCCGAGCAGATCGCTGATATTGAAAAACTAATCGATAAGATTGAAGAAGACGATGATGTACAACAAGTATATCATAATTGGGAAGCAACAGGAGAGTAGTTTTACTGTCTTGAAAACAATCATCGCAGCAATGGGGTTTAAAACTACGGATGTTTTAATCACTAAGTGCTTGTCCGAATTTCTGTAATTTAGACAAACACTAAACCCATATGATTTATGAAAACCCTTCTTCTACTATTTCCATTTTTTTTGATGACTGCCATTACAACTGGCCAAGATCTTCCTACCGCGCCACCTGCTACGGATGTGCGTCTCTATGAAATTGCGAATGCTCCCTCTGCCGACCGACTTGAAAAAGATATTCGAACACTCGCTGGATTCGGTACCCGTCATACTTTATCAGATACCTTAAGCACCACTCGCGGAATTGGTGCAGCCCGTCGCTGGATCAAAGCAGAATTTGATAAGATTTCCGCGGAGTGTGGAAATTGTTTGGAAGTCTTCTATCAGCGCAGCCTCGTTCCGGCCGAAGGAAATGCTCGGTTCAATAAAGATACTTGGGTAGTAAATGTAGTCGCTATTCAGCGGGGTAGTGAGAATCCCAATCGGTATATAATTATGTCCGGAGATATTGATTCTCGGATTTCTGATCCACTCGATGGAACCAATGATTCACCCGGCGCCAATGACAACGCTTCTGGAATGGCCGGGACCATCGAAGCGGCTCGCGTATTAACCAAATACAAATTTCCTAATAGTATTATTTATGTCGGTCTCAGCGGAGAAGAGCAAGGATTATTTGGAGGGAAACATATGGCAAAAGTTGCCTTAGAAAAGGAATGGGATATCATCGGAATTCTCAATAATGATATGATTGGTAATATCGAAGGGGTAGATGGCGTAATTCAAAATAATAGCTTTCGCGTTTTTAGTGAACCAACACCAGTAAACGACAATGAACAAAAAAGAACTTGGCGTCGATTTTATGGCGGAGAAGTGGATGGACCTTCGCGTCAATTGGCGCGTTACGTTGCTCGTCTGACAGATACGTATGTTACGAATATGAAAGCGACCATGATTTATAGACTGGATCGTTTTGGGCGAGGAGGTCATCACAAACCTTTTAACGATGCAGGTTTTCCAGGGATTAGAATTATGGAAACACATGAAAATTATAATCGGCAACATCAAGATATTCGCGTCGAAGATGGTATTAAATACGGAGATGTAATCGAAGGCGTAAACTTTCCCTACTGCGCAAAATTGACGGGCGTAAATGCCATCTCATTAGCAGCCTTGGCTTGGGCTCCTACGCCACCACAACAGGTCATGATTGGCGGAGCCGTGAAACCATCTACACGTTTGCGCTGGGAACCGTCTACCTCCAAAAATCTAGCGGGCTATAAAATCTACTGGCGAGATACGACCGCTCCACAATGGCAATACAGTCGGTATGTTGGAATGAAAACGGATTTTACGTTAGAAAATATCGTGATTGATAATTATCTTTTTGGCGTAGCAGCGGTCGCTAAAGATGGTAGCGAAAGTCTGGTCGTTTATCCACAAACCTTAATTCCAAGAAGATAGTAATTGCTATTTGCATTTTGCTACTTGCTTCCTTCTATCGCGATAGATGCTATGTTAAAAAGCAAGCGTTTTTAGAAATAATTGATAACTTTACAGAGCAAGGAAGCTTTTGTCAAAAGAAGCTATCCAGAGTAGGCAGGGTATTTACTATCCTGTCTACAATTTTATTTAATTTTC